>JAGWBW010000332.1:389-4368 GCA_021295695.1 Candidatus Latescibacterota bacterium | reverse complement strand
ACCGTGACGATCCCGAAACCTGGAACCGTGTGTCAGCGCATGCGATTAATCAACGGCATCGCGCATTGCCGGAAAATCGAAGATTGGGCGCGCCGGATATCTTAGCGTGTTATACGGATGATATTTTGGCCGCACTTTCTGAATTGACGGGTGTGGGTTGCGAGGAGATCTACGCGCCGAAGGATATCCTGACGCAGAACACGTTCCCGACGGAAGGTGAATGGAGCCACCAGAAACCTCACTTTGATGGCGGAACCAACCGGGAGAAATTTAATGTGACGTTTCCGGTTCCAATCAGTGTGCATTCAATTTTGTATTTGAGTGATACAGACTCGCATGGGGGTTGCACGTTTGGATGGCCGGGTTCACATAACAAGATGCGGGGGCTTGCAGAGAGCAATCCAGAGAAGTATCCCTATCTGTGGGACGTGAATTCGGATATGCATAAGGTGGATATTGGCGAAGGTGTGGAATTGCTGGCAAAGCGTGGAGACATTCTGTTTTACCAGAACTTTTTTGTACACGCGGGAAGCAAGAACGTGAATGATTATCCACGGCTTGCCTGTCGCAATACGTGGCGGTGGGATGTGTAATCAGGATCCATAACAACAGAAAAGGAGCGTAACAATATGGATCGACGCGCAGCCTTAAAAACGTTGGGAATAGGAGTATCTGGAATGATAGCAAACCCATTTGTATGGGCCGAAGATGCCAAACGACCAAACATTGTGGTGATTTTGTCAGATGACCAGGGCTTTGGAGATGTGAGTTACCAGAAACATCCCGCAGAAGTCTATACACCACATACCGACGCACTGGCCAACGCGGGCATTCGAATGACAAATGGATATGCCAGTGCCTTTGTATGTGCGCCCACCAGGGCGGGTTTGATGACCGGTCGATACCAACAGCGCTTTGGTTTTTATACAGCCAGTGACTCACGCGCCGGTATGCCGGTTGACGAAATTACACTTGCAGATCTACTCAAAAAAGCGGGGTACAGGACAGGTATATTTGGAAAATGGCATTTGGGTTTGACGCCTGAATATCATCCGAACAACCGTGGATTTGATGAATTTTACGGATTTTTAGGGCACGGGGCGCACGACTATTTTGATTTGAATTACCAAGAGGACAACGCCCATAATGCGATATATCGAAATAAAGAGATTATCAATGATACCGGTTACTTGACCGATAATCTGGCTCGAGAGGCTGTTGGCTTCATTGAACGAAACAAAAACGATCCATTCTTTCTTTATCTTCCTTTTAATGCTGTACATGCGCCGCTGCAAGCGCCCGAAGAGGATATCAAACAATTTAATACAGGAGATTCCAAGCGCGATATTTTGATGGGCATGCTCAAAAGAATGGATATCGCTGTTGGCGATGTGGTGGCAGCACTCAAGGCCAATGGCGTGTGGGAAAACACACTCATCTTTTATTTTTCAGATAATGGTGGTGCAAGGGCCACAAATGCAAACAATATGCCCCTGCGCGATTACAAGCAGAGTGTCTATGAGGGTGGGCTGCGCGTGCCGTTTCTCGTGTCCTGGCCAGGGCATTTGGAAGCAGGTGGTGTGTGTGATGAACCGGTTATTTGTATGGATATTTTGCCGACTGTCTGTGCAGCTGTTGGCATCCCATTGCCCGAAGACCGTATCTACGATGGCAAAAATATGTTGCCAGTCTTGCAAGGTAAAACAGAAGGGACATTGCACGATGCGTTGTATTGGGATGGCGATTCGGGAACCTGGGCGATTCGAGAAGGGAAATGGAAGCTGACATTTAGCAGGTCTAAGAAGCTGGAATTGTACGATCTGGATGCAGATATAGGTGAGAAAAATGATCTGGCAATACAAAAAAAATTCAAGGCATGGAGAAGCCAGATGGCGCCAAGAATTAGAAGACCTCGGAGAAACAGAAACAGACCTGCACAACAGAATTGATGAAGGCAGAACCATCGTCGTTCAAAAACAGCAAAGAGACAATGCACAAACACATCGAAAAGACAAAGCTAGATAAGAAATTACAGGCGGTATTTGGGCCTCATGCTTACAGCGAAGGACCGTTGGCCACAAGCGGAACAGGTCGGCGGTATGTGGGTGTAAAACTCTCTACTCCTCTCAATTCAGATCAAGTTGAATTCCTGGTGGATTCGCTCAGTCATTTCCAGATTCTCTGCATTTCGGGTCAGAATTTCGAGTCGTTTTCGCTTGCTCATTTTGAACGCTTTGCGAATCATTGGGGAGCACCTATTCCACATCCCAGCAATGTCAGACGACGTGGAGAGAACGTCGAGTGGAAACCCTTTAAAGACCGGAATGTGTCTGCCGTAAACGCGACTTTCCCTGACCAACTGCAATGCCTGCCACACACGTCACCAACGGTATTTGTAGCATCCAATATGAGCGGTCCGAGAAAGGAAGGTGAGCCGGTGAGCGTGAGTCCTGGCGGTGACTGGCATGTAGATATCGAGTGTGAACGACTCCCCATCTACGTGTCTATGTTTCTCGTCCATAAGGTTCCTGAGTCACGCGACGCACCGGGTGGAACGTGGATCGAAGCGCCGAACGACATTGAGAAATTTGGATCTCTACAGGAAAATCCAGATGAGGAACTCATGCGCTTGCGTAGTCAGCTTCCACTGGATGGCGGAACGGCTTATGCCGATACGGAAGCCGCGTTTGCTGCACTTCCGGAGTCAGAACAGGAAGTGCTTGAGCGCACCCGAGTGCATAGGCGGCTCAACTGGAAGGACGAAGGATGGCTTGCGCCTCTCGTTCGCACAAATCCGCGATCAGGTCTGAAGTCTCTGCACAGTCCCATTTGGAATTCCAGACCTGCCATAAAACCGCCTGTCCTTGTAGAAGGAATGAACGCTGGTGAGTCCAGAGCTTTTTTGGATCGGCTTGAAAAGCATGTACTCCAACCCCGATTTCGGTATGACCACACACATACGCCGGGTGACGTAACCATCTGGGATAATTACATGATCCTGCACAATTCACCGCCGATCAAGACGAACATCCATTCCATCGACGATGCGCGACTCCTTTACCGAATAAGCTGTAAAGGAGAACCCGCATTGACTCTTCCCAGAAATGACGTACAGGAATGGCTTGACCAGCATATCAATGGGGGGTATGTCACCCCGAAGGAAATCATCCGCGTGGATAAATAGAGCGAAGAACATCATTGATCTGTGGTGGGCAACATGGGCAGAAGAACAAATCAATGGTGAACGGGGTGGAGGGAAAGTGCGGCAAAGAAGCCTGAAGGGATTAATGCCCAATGAGCAAATCGGGCATCTGGCTCATATGTATCTGGGCATGGGGTCATCAGAATTCAAAAATTATCCCACAATGTTGATTTTTCCATTGTATTGTAGCTATACCATTCCGGATTTGATTGCAAATATTGCAACGTAGTCAAGAGGCGGTGCCAATAATCAATGGGGCGTCGGTCAATTACCATCCGGAAAAATTGTTTGACAGTCCGTTTGTACAATCTGTGTGGGATAGCGGGATGGTTCATATCCGGGATGGAGATGAGGGTTTGAATCTGGTGTTTGATGTAGAACAGAATCGGTTAAGGCCTAAGTTATTATAAGTTCTGCGGAGGCCCGCTCTATACCGTCCAGATCGCCGACTTCACGGAGTTTCTCGCGAAGTCGGCGGTGAAGCCACAGACTCGCGGGGTGCAACTCAGACCGTTCCAACAGATTGTCCGTCATCCAGGGCGATCAAGAATTTTGGAGAACAGGAGAAATGCAATACAATGAGAATAATTACATTGCCGATTATTTTTACAGTAATGCTGAGGACTTTGAGCGTGCAAGCTGATTACCGCACTGAGGAATCAAAAATACTCGCACTAACTGAGCTGACAAATGCGCCGGTTGTCCGCAATGAAAAGGAGCAAATCGTCAGTATTGGTGCTGGTGAATTGAAGGCGATCTACTTTGATGCGCTTATGT
>JAGWBW010000332.1:0-332 GCA_021295695.1 Candidatus Latescibacterota bacterium | reverse complement strand
TCCATGGCGGTGGCGGAACCGCCTTTAAGGAGTGGGTTGAAAAGTGGAATGCCCGCGGATACGCGGCAATCAGTATCGCAGTGGAAGGGCAGATAGATGAAAGGGAGCCGAGAAAACCCGGCGACAATAGGCGCAACAGGTGGAAAAAACATCCCTGGCCGGGACCCTCTCGCACAGGTATTTACGGCGACTCCGACAAACCGATTGAAGAACAATGGATGTATCACGCCGTCGCCGATGCAATCCTGGCGAATTCGCTACTGCGTTCCCTGTCGCAGGTAGATAGTACGAAAGTCGGCCTGATGGGTATCTCCTGGGGAGGCATCATTGCA
>JAGWBW010000331.1:2208-3301 GCA_021295695.1 Candidatus Latescibacterota bacterium | reverse complement strand
TGCCAGTTATGCGTGCCAGTCCGTTCTCTGTCCAAATATCCAGCAGATGTCCGCCATCAGCACAAGCAGCACCAATGCCACCACAAGTCAGCGAAGCGGAGGCCCCAGATTCAAACTCAATGACTGCTGCGGCCGCATCCGGCATTGGACGGCCTCTGAAGGAGCCCCCAAATGAGAATACTGATTTGGGCTTGCCCAGTAAAAATGCCAGCGTGTCGAAAAGATGTACATAGCACTCGTTGAGAAGCCCATTGTGGTTTTCCGGATCCCAGTGTTGTGCTTCTGGAGGAGGGCACCAACCCATCATCAGATTGGCATTCGCCATCCACCCTTTTCCGAGATCGACTTTCAGGAGTTCTCGCAACCGCATCATCGCAGGCATACAACGAATCGGAAATTCGACCTGACAGGGCAAGTCAAAACTGTTGCACAAGTCAACCAGCTCTCTTCCACTTTTGACAGTCCCTGCCCAGGGCTTCTCGATCAACATTGGAATGCCCCTGTTGCCAGCCGATTCGATCAGCGCCCTGCGATGTTTGGGCGTCACCGCAAGTGCGACCGCGTCCAACGATTCGTCATCCATCATCTGGTCTGCATCTTCGTAAAGCCTGAGATCATTTTTTTTCTCATAGGCTCTATAACCGCCCATACCGTCCAATCGAGCAGGCATATTCTCAGCAGCTGCCACAACGTGGGCACCCTCGATTTTCTTCACGGTTTCCACCATCCATCGACCAAGACCAAGACCAACAACACCAAGCCTGATGGGTGTCATATTGTCCTCCTTATATAAAAGTGGTGTAGAATGTCAATGCCCAACAGAGGGTAATTTTCAGCTTGAAGGTGCCGACAATTATGCAGATATTTTGCGTCCAGACAACCAGAATTTGAACGCAAATAGAGGAGATGAATAATGCAGAATTATCGAGGAGATATTACGGACCTTCGCACAGTTCGCCGAGTTGAGCAGCATCCACAGGCCTGGCGAGTGTGGCAGCCGGTCATTATTCCGGGGCAGAAGAAGAGGCATCTCATTGTGGCCTTCGGAGCGATGGTCAACGGCAAGAAAGACATGGGAGACATTCTCGCGACG
>JAGWBW010000331.1:0-2129 GCA_021295695.1 Candidatus Latescibacterota bacterium | reverse complement strand
TCCCGGACAGGACGTAATCTGGTGCTTTGCGATGCGCTGCCCAATAGCCCAGAAGAACAGCGAAGAATCTCAACTAGTCGGTGCATTCACCGCAGATGGCGGTTATTCCTGGACACAGGTGGAACTGGCTATGCACTATGCGGGACCGCTCATCACGTGCTCGACCATCGTGACCACGGAGACCGACTCGACACGCAAGTTTCTGCTGCCAGCCCACCGCAACACACTGCAGGAAGACCCCCGTGGTTCGCGTGACCACTTCGTTCTCAGCAGTACCAGCCTGCTGGAGTGGAAGCTCGAAGCCTATATTCCCCAACCCACCAATGCTCGTGTTTTCCTGCATGAGGGGAATATCGCGCCGGGAGAAACACCAGAGGAACTGTGGATTGTCATGCGAACTGCCGATTACGACGAAACCGATCGCACGACGGACCCTCCCAGAGCTTATTCGAGCGTGAGCCGTGACGGCGGCCGTACCTGGCGTGTCGCCAAACCCGAACCCGACCTGCACAACGCCAAATCAAAGGCTTTCTTTGGCCGATCCTCGAATGGCACGCATATCTACGTTTACAGCGATGGGCCTCCCCAAAGAGAAAAAGCACCGGGATTTCCCAACGGAGGTCGGACTTCTCTGCGGTACAAAACAAAAATTGCCGGAGACACCTGGAGCGAAGAAAAAACCTTCTACGATGCCGGGATTAAGAACTCTTATCCCACACTTATAGAAATTGCACCGGGTGACTTCCGTTGCGTGTGGGACAGCGGCACACCAGATACGCCGCGCACTCATATTCATTTCGGCAAGTTGCGAATCACACCATGAGATTACCTTATTCGCCAAATGCCAAATCGGAGACGCAATAAGATTCGAGTTTGGGCCAGTCGAATTCCACGCCAATTCCCGGATCATCAGGCGCAATCGCCCGGTGGTTTTCGATCTTCAACGGACGCTTCGTGTACTCGTCGATTGGAAAGCTATGGTATTCCACTTGTTACTCCGGCTCAAGTTGAAAAATCTGAATTCTTAACAGATTCCCAGGCATCGAGAATTTGCTTGTATTCCTGTTGAATGGTCTCCTGCTCAAAACCACAAAACGTCATTTCCCAAAGACAGTGGACCAGAATATCCACCTCGTCTAACTGCTGCAATGTTTCAGGATCAATCTCCATTCCAAGCCACTCCTCCCAGGGGCAAAACTCAATAGCCCAGGGAACCTCGTCTTCTCCTGCCAATCCTGGCATTCTGCTGTTTTCATCCTGATCTTTCCAGAGTGTGCCGTCAAGACCAGATACATCTCCCCAGATACGACCGTCGTCACCGACCTTTTCAGTGACACTCAGTCGCATAGAAGTTTCTACAGGGGTCAGCAAGATCAGGAGTTCATACACATCTGCATATGCGTCTATGCAATCTGCTTCATCGGGATAGGTTTCCAAAAATCGATATTTCACACCTGGCCACGTATGGCGATTGATCAGATCCTTAAATGTCATATGATGTTCCGATTTACCATCTCGTATTCCGATAGTATTCATGTTTATTGATCTCCTGAACTTGAATCAAATTGGGTCAAGTCCAGGAGGACGGACGATTCACACACGTACAACTTCATAGTCCGTTATATTGCGGGTATTCTTACTGAACTCTACCCCAGGTAACCCACCTCCACATCTCCAATCGTCAAATTGCTTGAAAACGTCACGCGACCTATGGCTTCGAGTTCGAACCAAATCTCCAGTTTGCCGTCCCCCGCTTCAAGCTCGAATCGTCCTGAATTCTCCCCCGCAACCAGTGGGCTTCTCTGGGTATTCCCCTGCCACTGAACCCCGAGGGCACCCGCGCCATTTAGCGACTCGCGGTTGATTCGAAGCTCATAGGTTCCGCTCTGTTCGATTTTCACCCGCCAGCCGTGTGGTAGTTCGGACATGTATTCTGAATCCTGATAGCGACACAGCGTGAGAGGATTCTCGGCCGAATTCCCAATGTGAATGATCCCCACCTGCCAATCTGAAGCCACATCGTCGAACCAGGCCTCGTAGTCTTTCTTCAACCGCCCTACAAGATCGGGCATCTGACCACCTATCTCTTTCTCTTCGCCAGGGTCATCTTCAAGATCGTACAGCTCCAT
>JAGWBW010000330.1 GCA_021295695.1 Candidatus Latescibacterota bacterium | reverse complement strand
AATAGGCGATTGGAAATGCGATGAGGCTTGATAGGGCGATGTAGAGGACAAATTCTCGTGAGAGCAGGGATAGGATTTGTGTTTGGGATGCGCCCAGGACTTTGCGAATGCCGATTTCTTTGGTGCGTCGTGCGACAGCTAATGCAGCCAGTCCGAATGCGCCGAGTGCAGCGATGAAGATGGCGAAACTTGTGGCGTATTGGATCATGAGATTCCAGCGTTCTTCTTTTTTGTATTGTTTGTCCAGGTCTTCATCGATAAATGAAAATCTGAATGTCTGGTTGGGGGCGACTTCTGCCCATTTTTCTTTTATAAATGCGATGGTGCCCGGCACATTTTCAGGGTGAATGCGGACCAACAAGCGTCCGGTGTATGTCCTAAGTGGCAGGACAGCGGGTTCAATTTTATGATGGAGGGAGCTAAAATGGAAATCGCGGACAACGCCAATAATGGTCTTGTCTCGCCCATGTTTGATTGTTTTGCCAACGGGGTCTTCTATACCGAATTTTTGGACGAGGGCCTCGTTGACAAGGATCGATTCTTTGGCATCTGTTGGGAATTCTCTGTTGTATTCTCGACCTGCAACGAGTTTCATATCGAGTGTTTTAAACAGATCGTAATCAATGTAGATGTTCTCAACGTATTGCTTTGGACTTCCCTCATAAGTCACGTCAGCCCGTGAACTCATGGTGTTTCTAAAATAATGATTAAGCCAGGTTGTGCTGATCACAGCGGGATGAGACTGTAGCGCATCCCGAAAAACAGTTGGTAAGGTTTTGTTTTCTTTTCGCAGTGCATGGGTCTGAATGGCGACAACGTGTTCGGTTTGATACCCCAGTGGTTTGGATCTCAAATAAGCGAGTTGTTTGCTCATCATCAAGGTGGTGATGATGAAGAATATGGATAGGGCAAACTGAAAAATGACCAGCATTTTGCCAAAACGATTGCCCGTTTTAATTTGCAACCGGCTTGTTATGATTTGGGTCGGTTGCAATCGGGATAGCACAAAGGCGGGATATCCCCTGCTGTGATACCAACGAGGCTGATCAGCAGAATGAGAAAGGCGAGTGTTGTAGTGTTGAGGCCGTCGCTCATGGATAGGGATTTTCCAGATAGGTTGTTGAATGTTGGCAAGGTGAGTTCTGGGATGGCAATACCAATGATGAGCGCATTGATGATGAGTTAGTGCGATTCGCCGATAAATTGGTTTGCAATCTGCATGCGCCCTGCGCCGACGACTTTTCGCAAGCCGACTTCTCGCGCCCGCGTTGCCTGCCGTCCGAGGGTCAAGGTGATGAAGTTGACACAGGCTATAAATAGCACGAGGATAGCAATGCCCGATAGGATGTATGAATAAAAGGGATTACAACTATTATATACCCTCATGTTTTGGGCGATATGCATTTGGGTGATAGGGAGGAGTTTGTGCTCTTTCTCGCTTTTTTCGCCCCACCAGATTTTGGTCCATTTGGGATATTGTTGTTCGACACCATTTGGGGATAGATTTTGGGGGAGCATCATATACGTATCCAGGTAGGATGTATTCCATTGGTTTTTGGCCTGGACCCAGGATGCCCGTTCAAATGGCAGTAGTGCGTCAAATTGAATCGTGGAATTTTTGGGCACGTTTTTTATAATGCCCGTGATGGTGTAGTTTTGAATTTCCTCTCCGCGTTGAATTGGAAGCTGTTCCCCGACGGGGTTGGCGTTGTTGAAATACTTTTGAGCAGTTTTTTCTGTTATAAGCGCGGAGTACTTGTCCTGGAGTGCTTGAACGGGATCGCCGTGAATGACTGAGAAAGAAAAAATGTCGAGGAAGTTGGAATCGACAAACCCCAAATTCGCTTGAAAAGCGCGGTCTTCTGTACCAATTTTACCCCCGCCACCTCTGAAACGAACCGTCTGCATGTCTGGAAATGCTTCTGTTAATGCGGGCCCGAGGGGATCTGGTGTTATACCAGAAATACCGCTTTCATCCTGTTTATAAACTCGATAGATGCGGTCGGCATTTTCGTGAAAGGTGTCGTAAGTCCATTCGTTGTAGGTAAAGAGAAAGGTGAGGATGCAAAAGGCGAGGCCGATGGCAATGCCGATGATGTTGATGGCGGAGTAGATGCGATGTCTGGCGAGGT
>JAGWBW010000329.1 GCA_021295695.1 Candidatus Latescibacterota bacterium | reverse complement strand
TAATTATCGCCATTATTGCAGATGTGTCTGCCACCATCATTTCGGAAGCCCTTGTTCGTCATATAGCTCATCCTGCCAGACTTTGGACGGCGGATTATTTTCGTCGTATTTGTCAGGGTTTTCTTCACGCCAGCGGCGTCCGGCTGCACTTAAAAGCTCATACTCCTCCGCTATTTCCTCTGGCGTCATCTTCCGGCATACTGGAGCCGTTTGGGCTTCCAGATCGTCCAGTGCCTTATGAAGTACCTGCTCCACAGCGTCCGGACCAGCAAAGCCCAGCCGCCTGGCTAAATCGGCAATGCGCGTTTCTGTTTCCGGCTTGAGCGTCATAGCCATGTTGTTCTCCTTGTCTCCAGTGTCGCTTATATGCTTTCTGTCTGAAGGTCTTAACACTCAGAACCCTTTTTTTGCGTCCATTTAGCGGCTGAGCGCAGTTCTCATGTGATTTCAATTATCCCAACAAACAAAAGTGTAGCAACAACGCCATTTTGTCAACCGCATTTCAAAACATTATCAGGATGGACAGAGCCTGTACTGGTAGGATTTTATCCAGTGATGTAAGGATAGACAGGATCCCCCCTGCCTAGGCCACCCATTCAAAATCCTTGTCTGAATCAGGATGGGCAAGATGTGAGGATTTGCAGGATAAACCCCTCTCAAACCCCCCATCCGAAACCCGTCCCACACACGCTGGCACAGTCTTGCTCTTCTTAATAACAAAACACCCCGCTCCCAAACTTGCGAACGCGGCGGTTCAAAGCACCGCCTTTCATCCTGTTCATCCTTTTATTCTGTAAATCCTGATTCAGACAGTGGTTGCCCATTCGTGAGCCAAGCAGCCAGCAGTGCCCAGCGATAATCGTCTTGCCACCACCGGTAGGCAACTGCATCATCACTCGCGCATTGGCATAGGCATCTAAAGCATCTTGAACCTGCCTCAATAGATCTTGTTGGTATGGGCGTAATGTAACCATAACGGCCTAAAATCCTCTGCATTTGGCATCAGATATTCGCTTTCTGCGATATGGACCAACCTGGGGATGGCTATTGGCCGTATCACGCCTGTTCATTCAACATGCCTGCTTTTGAAAAGTCAAGTGCCAGTTGCTCCATGAACTTTATGGCCTGATCCCCAACCTTAAAAACCGGAAGTTGCCCATCTTTCGAAAGAAATAAGTCATATGGAATACGCGCCGAGTGGTTTGAGATAATGAACAGCCAGAACAACCCGCCAAATGCAGCCCGGCAGGCCGCGTGGCCATCAATCTTTTTGGGTAGGTATTCAGGAGGATATATAAATTCCCGCATTATTTTTTTCAGCGATGCCGGTGGCAACATCAGAATTGATCCGTATTTATGAATTTCTCCAGGGTTTGCCTCAAGTAGCATCTTCCGAATCCTCTCACCATGAGGTCCCAAGTTGATCTTGTGCAGTTCAGGTCTATTCGAGATCGATGCCCGCCAAATCAAGGACATCTGGAATAGCTTAAAAGGGGTGTATTTTATTTTTGAAACTACAATACGATTGCCTATATCCTTGCCTGACAGTGACAGATCATAAAAAACATTGCGGGCGTACCCTTCCCACTCGCCAAAACGCTGTTCGCATTCAGGACATAACAATTTTTCATAAATCCCCTTTGGGCGCGTGCCTCTTTTCTTATTTTCATTCGTACTGAAAACAAAAAACTGATGATTATCGTTATAGAGCGGTGTATAAAGCCATTCTGGGAATATATGAGATTTTCTCAGAGGTCTATTCTCTTTGCATAATCTACACGTCATGTGTTCTCCTGCAATACTGTGAAGAATTTTAGATGTTACCGAGAAGCGCAATTCATGACCCTTCCTTGCCGAAGCTTCTGCCAAATAGCAGAAAATCGCCAAATCCAATGACGCCATCTTCATCCAAATCGTACTTCGCATCATACCCCTCATCTTCCTGACTGAACCCTAATTGTGCCACAAACAGCAAAAAGTCGTCTAAATCAACCCGCCCATCGCCATTAAAGTCTGGCGTAAGAGCCGCAAGTTGCAATGTCACACTGGTATTATCAAATGTGATGCGTTCACGTTGCTCCCCGCGACCAAGTTCAGCACTCATTAGCCGAAGCGTTGTGCCCGAAAACGCGCCCGTTGTGCGAAA
>JAGWBW010000072.1:20835-33037 GCA_021295695.1 Candidatus Latescibacterota bacterium | reverse complement strand
TTTTCGAAAAAAAGTCATCTGTCGTTTGGCGTAGCGTCGCGTACCCTGTTGCAAATCGGCAAGCGCGCGATCGAGCGTCGTCTCACCATTGAGATATTGAAATATTTCGCGGTATCCAAACGCATTGAGCGCGTTTAGATTGGAAGTGTAACCTTGATCTCGGAGGCTTTTTGCTTCTTCAATCAGGCCATTCTCAAGCATAAGACACGCACGCGTATTGATCCGGTCATAGAGTACTTCGCGCTCCCAGGACAAACCAAAATAAGATGCTGCCCGACGGATCGGCGGCGTTGGCGGCACCTTTTGATGTTCGGAAAGTGATTTGCCCGACGCTTCATAGACTTCCAGACCGCGCAGGATGCGTTGTGTATCGGTCGCCTGAATTTTTGCAGCCCATTCTGGATCCACCTCACACAATCTTTTGTACAATTTGGGAAGACAATCTCTCCCCGCGAATCTCCATCGGAATTTTTGGCATAGGTGAAAAGCCATCGAACAACGCACGGATATACAACCCCGCCCCTCCGACCACAATGGGCACCTTGCCACGACTCAGAATATCCTGAATCACAACAGACGCATCTTCGACAAATTGCCCCGCGCTATAGTCTTTGTCGGGATTGACAAAATCAATGAGATGATGGCGCGCAGCAGCCCGTTCTTCGGCTGTCGGCTTTGCCGTCCCAATATCCATAAGACGATAAATCTGCCGCGCATCTGCCGATACGATTTCGCCGTTTAATCTCTGCGCCAGTTCAATGCCCACAGCCGTTTTGCCCGATGCCGTCGGCCCTGTAATCACCAGAATATCTCGGAACGAGGCCATGGCTATCGCTTAAACCGATTGTCGATTTCATCCAGCCCGATCTTCACAAGCGTTGGCTTGCCATAAGGGCTGACGAAAGGCTCTCGCGTTGCGAATAACTGATCGATAAGCGCGCGCATTTCTTCTGTCGATAAATCCTCACCCGTGCGAATCGACGTGTGCCAGGCATAAACCGATGCGAGCCGATGTTCTTCGGGCGCGACCTGACGCCCTTGCACGGAAGGCGGAACAGAAGTCGCTTGCTCGGCTTCGGCCATATCGCGGATCATATCTCTCAAAAGCTGCCCGTCTTGCCACGTTCTCATCCCCATGGGAATGGCATCGACAACAACCGTATGGCCCCCAAAGTCGCGAATACCAAACCCCATTTTTTCCAACAGAGGCATGGCCTCGCGCACAATAAAAATTTCTTTGACACCAAAATCGAGCGTAAGCGGAAACAACAGCCGCTGGCTCGTCGCGGGACGGGTATGCATATTGTCGATGGCGCGTTCGTACAAAATCCTCTGGTGAGCAACCTGCTGGTCAATCGCAATCAAACCGTTTTTGATATGCGCCAAAATGTACTTGCTGTGCAACTGCCATACGGAAACCCGCGCAAAATCCTCTTCATCAAGACCTTCGGTATTAATCCCGGTCCCCCGCTTCACCTTGCCCTGCGACATACTCACCGTCAGGGGCAATGCCATCTGGGGCTGCCCGCCCACTTTGGGTTGCCCGGGCTGATAGGTAATTTCGGGGGATTCTGCAATGCTCACAGAGACCACGGGCATAACATCATCGCCCATTTCCGGGATTATATCCGCGCCGCGCAGCGATTGCTGAACCGCTCGGGTGATCAGGCCGTAAATCGACCGCTCATCGGCAAAGCGAACCTCGCGCTTTGAAGGATGGACATTGACATCCACCCGCGCTGGATCAATGCTTAGACAGAGGCAATACGATGGCGCAAGCCCCTTGGGCAAAAGCCCGCCATATCCTTCGTAAACTGCGAAACCGATGGCTTTGTGTTGCACCCATCGGTTATTGACAATCAAAACCTGTTGAGCACCGGATTTTCGCGCAGACTCGGGCTTGCCCACAAAGCCCCGAACCCCAATCCCGCTCACCTCGCTCTCAATCCCGATGGCATCTGCGCCATATCGCACACCAAATATCTGCTCTGCGCGCCGATCAAAACGCGACCTGCCCAGTTGCAACACCTGGCGTCCATTGTGCTTGAGGTCAAATCCGATCTCGGGATAGGCCATGGCCATCGCTGTCACTGCGTTCACAATATGTCGAAATTCCGTATCGACACTTTTGAGAAATTTTCGCCTGGCGGGCACATTAAAAAATAGACCGTGTAATGTAATGGCCGTACCCTGTCCCCGGCCAATCGCGGATACATCCTGCACGCGCCCGCCCACCACGGATACTCGTGTTCCTTCAACCGCATCTGTCAGGCGAGTCTCAAGGGTCATACGCGAAACAGCGGCAATACTGGGCAATGCCTCGCCTCTGAATCCATGCGTGAGCAGCCCTTTCAGGTCGTCCAGACTTTGAATTTTGCTCGTCGCGTGTCGTTCAAGTGCCAAAAGCGCGTCGTCGCGCGACATCCCGCATCCGTTGTCACTGACCCGCAGGCTTTCCTTACCGCCGGCAGCAACTTCAACAACAATGCGGTCCGACCCCGCATCCACAGAGTTCTCAATCAGTTCTTTTGCGACAGATGCAGGTCGCTCAACCACTTCCCCTGCAGCGATGCGGTTGGCAATATCATCCGGGAGTATGCGAATTTTATTGGGCATATTGAGAATAGATGTGAAAATAGAAAACAAAAAACGCCTAACCCGCCGGGTGCCGAAATGGTTGTCGAAGTCCCGGTGTTAAAACAGCGGAAAACTTCCTGCGGGGCTACCCTCATGCAGATTCAAGGCGTTTTTTTGTGAAGCACATAAGCTTCGACGCAAATATAGCATTTTTACAAATCTGAATCAAGGGGTTCTTCTCAAATACCGCAGAAAATATGTACGCCCCTTATTAACGCATATTTTTTTGGATCAACGTTTTTGGGGCAGGGTTCTCTTTGACTTAAAGAATAAATCGTTTAATTTATACCATCTTTCCATCACAAAGAGGTTTTTCCAGTGCGGAATTTTGACCCTCATCTCTGTTCTATCTTAATCGACGAAAAAGCGATTCAGAACCGCGTTCGTGAACTCGGTGCCGAAATTTCCGCACAGTACCCAGACGGTGTCGTTCTCGTGGGTATTCTAACAGGTGCCCTCTACTTTTTAGTCGATTTGTCGCGTGCGATAAGCTGTCCCATTGAAATTGATCTTATCGCAATTTCGAGTTATGTCGGTACAAGTAGCTCGGGCACAGTGACATACAAAAAAGACCTCAGCCGTGAAATTGACGACCGCCATGTGCTTATCGTCGAAGATATTGTCGATACCGGGCGCACAATCTCTGCCCTTCTCACATTATTAAAGGACAGAAACCCGCGCAGTCTCGGTATCTGCACCCTCCTGGACAAACCGGACCGCAGAATCGTACCTGTCCCCATCCATCACTGTGGTTTTACCATTCCGGATCAGTTTGTGGTGGGCTATGGCCTCGACTATAATCAAGCTTACCGCAACCTCCCCTATATCGCTGTGCTGAATGAACCCAAGTGAGAAGTTAGAAGTAAGAAGGCCCCCCGCACCTCCCCAGAGGGGATGCTTCTACTCACTTCACACTTCACACAGCAATGCACACACGCGCTGGAACAAAACATCGATCATATCTTCTGTCAGAACGCCCGTATTTATATTGTAGCGACTAAAATGGTAGGTTGCCACGAGGATCTTATCGTCAAACCGGTACACGCCACCGTGCTGGAAACGATAGGCATTCAGCCTCGTCACACGCCCTGCTGACCTCTCCAGCCTTATATAACTATCAAACGCATCCCTGCCCATTGCCAGGACGATTTTCACCCGACGCAAGAAGGTCATCTCCTGCGCCAGCCAGTCGAGACACGCGCGCTTTTCTTCGGCTCTTGGCCGATTTTGAGGCGGAACACACTTCACCGCATTGGTGATATACACATTGTCCAGGCGCATGCCGTCATGGAGATCAACCGCGGTTTCCCGATTGGCAAAACCGTGCCGGAAGAGCGCGCGGTACAGCACATCGCCAGCGCCATCGCCTGTAAATGGCCTGCCCGTGCGATTGGCTCCGTGTGCGCCGGGAGCCAGACCAATAATGAGCAATTGTGCATTGACATCTCCAAATCCCGGAACGGGTTTTGCCCAGTAATCGCAATCGCCAATTTTGCGGTTTTCTGCCAGCTCAAAGGAGCGACAGTAATCGACCAGACGTTTGCACAGAGTACATCCTGCAATCTCTTTTTTGAGAACGCGTGTCTGCATAGTATCACACTTTCGCACAATAGAAAAAGGCGACCCTTAAGGATCGCCTCACTATAAAAAACCACCACCTTGCTTTTATCGACCAAAGTGCGGGTTGGCAATGGTCGGTTGCTGTGCTGCACGCGCCATTGCTTCATGTTCTTCATCTGTACAGGAACGATCCGTCGGAACCTCGGGATCTGGACCTCCGGGCTGGTAGCCATTTGCGATCAACCAACCTTCTAACTCATCACCGCTGACATCGGCCAGCATCGTATCCCCAACCTGTACGCAGGGCTGTAAGGGCTGTCCACTCTTCATAACCATCTCGCGATAGTTGTCGGGATTGTTAATAATATCGCGGTCTTCGTACTCCAATCCATATTTTTCCAGAACAGCGCGCACACCACCGCTCCAACCACAGACTGGCTTTAAATATGCGATGACTTCGGGATTAGCCATTGAAAAACCTCCTGAAAAATGACACTACGGGTCTGATATGATTCTCTTTAATGTACAAAAAATCGCATATATGGCAAGGGTTGTTATTTTTTTTTGCTTTAAACAGTCCGCCTGCCCTTTACCACGCCACCAATCAAAATCCCACACAGGGAACTCGACCTTTATCCAATTTGCGACTCTTTCCCCATCTAATAGTCCGGGTCATTTTATTTATGATGCCGATATTATACCACAACTCTGTTCCTGCAGGCGATTGGTGCATCTCCACGACAATATTTTTTTCGATTGCTACGGTGGGTACTTTCCCCCTGCTGTAATTCACGCTCGATCCCCACACAATCGTCCGCGTTTTTTTTTTAGTGTCCCCACGCGATACCACAATCGCAAGTCATCATGCCCTTGATGAACTTCCACAATCGTATCGCCGTCGAGATCGCACATGGGCAATCGTCCATTGTCATATTTGTGGCTTTCTCCCCAATCGATCGACCCCGAGGTCGAATCTACCATGCCAACATGGTACCACAAATTCGCTCCTTCATGGGATTGATGCACTTCGACAATAGTATTCAATTCCTCTTTGAAAACTCCAATACTCGGAAATTGGCCCCGATCAAATTTTCTGCTTGCACCCCAGTTGATAACCCGGCTTGAACGATCCAAAATACCAACGTGATACCACAAATCGGTTCCATCGTGAGACTGGTGCATCTCGACGATAATATTGCCCTGAATGGCGACAACCGGGTTTCTACCTCTATCTTCGTAACAGACACTACTTTCCCAGTTAATCATCCGCGTTTTTTTATTAACCGTTCCCACGCGATACCACAGGGTCAAATCGCCGTGACCCTCGTGAACTTCCACAATCGTATCGCCGTCGAGGTCGCACATGGGCAATCGCCCACTGCCGTATTTGTGACCTTCTCCCCATTCAATCGCTTGCGAGGTCGGATTAATAATGCCAACACGGTACCACAAATCCGTCCCACTATGGGCTTGATGCACTTCGACGACGAGATCACTTGTGGATTCACCGGCTTCAATTAGAGATGTGATAGCGAAAATAATAAGAACAACAGAAAATTTCAAAAACACACCTCCCTATTTTAATTTTTTACTTTCCACCTCTCGCTTCTCGGCGGCGCGCTTTAAGGCGTTTTTTTCGCCTTTGTCGCCTTCGACGAAGCTCTCTTCTGCGTTCACTACCTGCCATAAATCCTTCCTATTCGTTACCAAAGTGAAAACCAATTGTGAATTGCAATGCGCTATCTTTTTCATCGTCGGCAATGATGAGTTTCATTTCGCCAAACCAGGACAACACCGGCCCCAATTTGCGCTGATATCCCAATGGGATATTTACGCTGATTTTGGTATCGTTTTGTGGGCCCTGATTTTCAGCCCCTTCTACTGCTGGATCTGGCTCTATAGACGCTGTTTTGGGACGAAAGAAGTGGGTTCCAAAACCACCACCTATATAGGCTCGTCCGACTGGCGTTTGATGGAAAAAGTAAACGATATCCAGATTGGCGACATAAACGCGCAAATTCTCCTGTACCGCGATATCAATGCCCGGCAGCAGATGCAAGTTGGGCAAGATAAATGACCCCAAATCGAGATTGCTACCGAGCATCCATCGATGAGAGTCAAATTGTCCACCCATACCATAAAAGGTGTCAAATTGCTGCTCGCGCGTCAGACTCACACCTGCTTTGACCCCCAACCCCAGGGCATCGGCTGTCTGAGGAACACACAGCACCATCAGAGCTGCCAGTCCCCAGGCAGCGAATATTGAAATCACTCGATTCATGTTACCCCCTTTGGATTGGGTTTATAGTGGTCTATTCAGATACACACAAATCAGGCTGTCCCGTTTCCCCCATTTTTTGTCCACAACGCTTTGAGAACTTCACCAGGGGACATGGGCAAATTCGTCATTCTCACGCCTACAGCATCGTAAATCGCATTTGCAACTGCCGCAGCAGGCGGAACAATCGGGACTTCCCCCACCCCTCGCACACCGTAGGGATGACCGGGATTTGGTACTTCGACGATATGAGTCTCAATCATGGGCAAATCGAGGCACGTCGGCATCCGATAATCGAGCAAACTCGCATTGGCCAAAAGGCCATCTCCATTATAGGCATATTCTTCGTTGAGTGCCCAGCCAATGCCCTGTGCCACTCCCCCCTGCATCTGTCCTTCGACATAACTGGGATAAACAGCTTTGCCAGCGTCTTGGATCATAGAAACGCGCAAAATCTCCACTTTACCCGTTTCAGTATCGACCTCGATATCGACAACCATTACCGCAAAAGCTCCGCCCACGCCGGACGGATTTACGGTTGCCCTACCCATAACGGGGCCACCAGTTTCGTCAAGCATTCCGGCCAATTCTTTGAACGATATAGTCTTAGAAGAGTCAGATGAAGAAAATGTGCCATCGTCAAAAACAACATCATCAGCCGAGATCTCCCACAATTTTGCTGCGCGCTCGATCAACTGCTCCTTAATATCCAGGGCGCACTGATAGGCCGCCCACCCGGTTGCAAATGTCGTGCGGCTTCCCCCGGTCACATCTGTTTCGCCGATAGAATCCGTATCAGCTACCTGTGGCTTGACATCTTCTGCCCGAATACCAAGCACTTCGGCCAATTGCATTGCAATAGATGTTCGAGTTCCGCCAATATCTGTAGAACCCTCGACCAGACTGACTGTGCCATCGGAATTTACACTGGCAGCAGCGCTCGACTTCAAACCTACGTTGAACCAGAAACCCGAAGCAATCCCGCGCCCGCGATTTTTACCACTGAGTTGTGTTGCGTAGTGTTCTGAAGACAGAGCTGTTTTGACACATTCCTCGTTACCAATTCGCGGAAAGACCGGACCATCTGCACGTCGCGTGCCTTCCCTGGCAGAATTGTTGAGCCGAAACTCGAGTGGATCAACAACCAATTGCTCGCAAATCTCGTCGATAATCGTTTCCGAAGCAAAAGCTGCATTGGTGGCACCGGGTGCTCGATAAGCCATGGTCTGCGGTTTATTGACCAGCACTTCATAACCATCAATCAGCACATTGGGAATATTGTAGGGCGCGAAAATACACATGGCACCTGGAGCCGCCCAACTGCCGGGAAAACCACCCGACTCATACGCCATATAGGCATATGCGGCGACGAGCTTCCCCGCTTTGTCAACCCCCATTTTGCACTTGATAAAAGAGCCAGCAGTCGGACCGGTCGCCTGCAGAACTTCCGTGCGACTCATGACCATCTTGACGGGGCGTCCCGTCTGTCTGGATAGAATTGCGGCCAGAGGTTCGAGATAAATCCGAATTTTGCCTCCAAATCCACCGCCAATTTCCATGGGAACGACTTTGACCTGCGAAACCGGCACGTCCAATATCTGTGCGGTCTGTTCGCGCACGGTAAAAGCGCCCTGCGTGCTGCACCACACAGTAATCTGATCATCGGCGCCCCACAAGGCCGTAGCATTTTGGGGTTCAATATACCCCTGGTGAACCGTCGCCGTATCAAATTCTCGCTCAATGACGAACTCCGCCTCTGCGAATCCCTTCTCCACATCGCCCAATTCGTGGCGAAAATGGGTACACACATTGCTTTTTTCCCCCGTATCCTCGCCCAGTGACTCCGTGGTCTGGTCTTCCAAAAGCAAAGGCGCGTCCTCTTCCATAGCTTCCTGGACAGTCAAAACGGGTTGTAGCACCTCGTATTCGACATCGATCAAATCGACGGCTTCCTGTGCAGTGTGAATATCTGTTGCTGCGACTGCCGCAACTGCATGGCCGTGGTACAATACTTTGCCATCGGCCAGCACATTTGCGCGCAGATGCCGGAGATTTGCAGCACCTTCGCCGAGGTCTTCAATTTTGTCTTCTTGCAATGGCAGGTCTTCAACCGTGATCACGGCTTTTACACCTGAAAGTGCTTCTGCCTTGCTCGTATCTATCGATTTGATTCGCGCATGCGCGTGTGGGCTGCGTACAACTGCCCCGTGCAACATGCCAGCCATATCGATATCTGCCCCGTATCTTGCCCGCCCGACGACTTTATCGACGCCATCGTGCCGGATCGGACGGGTGCCAATAACTTTGTAATCCGTAATGCCCAGATAATCTTCTGTTTTTGTCGCCATTATGGGACCACCTCCCTATTCGGCCATTTCAGACGCGGCGTCTTGCACCGCGCGAACAATTTTGTCATAACCCGTACAGCGGCACAGGTTTCCTGCTAAGTATAACCGAATGCGTTCTTCGGAAGGATTTGATTCTTGATCGAGCAACGCCTTGGCGGCCACAATAAAGCCCGGTGTGCAAATGCCACACTGAAGAGCTGCGTGTTCGAGAAATTTCTGCTGAAGAGGATGTAAGCCATCGGTACTTGCAACGCCTTCAATCGTCAGGAGTTCCTGTCCTTCGGCTTCTACGCCCATCATCAGGCAGGAATCGATAACTTCTCCATTGACCAGTATGCTACACGCGCCGCAGTTGCCGTTGCTGCAACCCTCTTTCGTGCCCGTAAGATCGAGTTGATCCCGCAAAACTTCGAGAATTGTCTGCCGAGGTTCGCACAAAAACTCGACTGATTCTCCATTAATTGTCGTTGTAACGTGAACTTTTCCTGGCATGCGATCAAGACTCCTTTGCTCTCTGAATGGCTCCCTGAATGGCGCGGCGCGTCAAAACGCCGGACAGGTGAATCCGCTGTTCGATAGTTCCCCGCATATCACTAATTGGCCTGGCGGCTGCGCGCGATGCCGCACAAGCCGCTTCTATTGCGTCTTCATCATCTACTGCTTTCCCCACAAGTGCTGCGCCTGCATCGGCAACGAGCAATGGTGTGGGTGCGACGGCTCCAATTGCCACCCGCGCCTCTTGAATGGTCGTTTTATCGCTGTCCAAAACCACAGATGCCGCAGCATTGGCCACGGCAATATCCATTTCATTGCGTGGAATGAATCGCAGGAAAAACGCCCCCGAATTGGCAACAGGCGTCGGTACTTGAATAGAAACGAGAAACTCGCCGGGTTGAAGAACACTTTGCCCGGGACCGGTAAAGAAGTCCTCTGCGGCGACTTCTCGCGTGCCATTTGCCCCTGCAATACGACATGTGCTGCCCAGGACAATGACAGCAGGTGGGGTGTCCGCTGCGGGCGAGGCATTGCAGAAATTGCCGCCAACTGTTCCGCGATTTTGAATCTGAATAGAACCAATGAGCGAAGTACAATCTACAAGAGCGGGATAACGGCTTTTGACAACATCATAACTGTAAATTTTGGAACACGGTGTTGCCGCGCCAATACTCAAACCGCTGTCCTCATCAAAACTCAACGCCGTTGCCTCGGGAATTTGCTTGAGATCGAGCATCAAGTCGATCTTGCGCCCCTCCTTCAACTGCGCGATCAAGTCCGTGCCACCCGCCAGCATGCCGACATTGCCATTTCCCGCGCTAAGCAGAGAAATAGCCTCATCTACAGACTGGGGTGCTTCATAATCAAATGCGTTCAAAATTTTTCCTCCTCTTTATTAAAACCACAGATTTTATCTGCTTTTATTACCCATTTTCACAGGGGTCATCTGCGGATGCTTTTGAATTTTGTTAAGAAGCTAAGAATACAACCAGAGTGCCAGACTGTCAAGCCTTTTGCCGGGTGAGAATTAACGCTCTGAAAAAGGATGTGTCAACCACAAAAAAGCGGGCTTCCGCGAGACGCCCAATCTGATGGGAGGGGACCAGACCGAACACTTGCGGAAACCCGTGACAACTATCAGACCTTATACTTCATTGCGATAAACGCCTGTGTGATACATTAGTTCCCTATATGGGCACGGAGAACGACATATCCATCTTTTTGAGCCATGATATTCCCCTTCCCCTTCCCAAAAACCCTGCGAATATGTTTCAGATACGCTTCTGGACGCATCACAACAAGCATCAAACGCCCTCCCGGTCGCAGTGCTCGAAAAGCACCCTCAATAAGGGGGTGTGCTGCTGAATTGCCGTCGTGAAAGGGCGGGTTTGAAACAATGAGATCGAATTTTTCGCGCGGGTCAAAAACGCGAGCATCGCCCACACGAGCTACCGCATTGCAAATTCGATTTCGTCTCAAATTTTCCTTTGCACAGGAAATAGCGCGAATATTTGAATCGATGAGCGTTGCATAGCCTCTTGCAGATAGACGCGCAGCAACCATGCCAAGTGCGCCCCAGCCACACCCCCAGTCCAGTATATGGTCGATGGGCTGAGCTTCCATGCAGTCGATCAGCAACCTCGTCCCGTTATCGAGTCCATCTCTCGAAAAAACGCCCGCACGGGTTTCAACGCTGTATGGACTGCCCGGCAAATCGCGCAATTCGAATGTCATTCGATTGTCAACCGGTGCCTGGCAAGGATCGGTTTGCTCCTTTTTCGCACTGTAAATTTCCACTCTGCCTATGCGCCCTACGCGTTTGCTATTGCCAAAAACAACATGCAAATATGCGACATAACTTTTAATGCCGCGATTTCGCTGGCCAGCCAAATAAAGCACGCCACCCATTTCAAGTGCCCGAAAGCCCTGATCAATCCATTCAAATACCTGACCTTTAGCAGATCTCTGTGCGGGTTTGTAAAATACGACACGCACGCCGGAAATTACCTCTGCGGGCATTTCGCTGAGCACCCCATTTATCCGAAGTGCTTCTGCCTTTTGCACAGCGCGAATATCCTCGCCCACAAAAGTCGCCAGCGCACCTGTTTCCCGTAAGTATTCGAGACATTCTCCCTCCCAGCCGAGATCCAGGACCTGAGTGCCAGCCTGCAAATCTGCTGCTGCAACAAATGCCTCGCGCGCTTGTGTATCCTTTGGCTTTATCACTCGTAACTGCCTCTGCCACAATATTGAACAGGATTTATATCCCATTTTCCATCAAATGAAACACCTGATGGTTTGATATGTTCTCACGACTCAGCCCGCGCCTTGAGACTCGCATAAGAATTGGATTCATTGACATCGGTTTCGATAGGCAAATTGGAATCGCGCCATCCCACAACTACGAGGGCACCATTTTCGACTTTTCCGCCAAAGCCTCCTTGAACATTAGCCAGGTTTGAATACCCCAACCGCGACATCAAGTCCGCGGCCATCTGAGAACGCATCCCGCTCTGACACCCACAAAAAACGGGTTGTTCTTTATCGGATAGTATTTTTTGTACAACATTCAGAAAGTCGGGATTTGGGATCATGCCCGCCGCGCCGGGAACTGCAATTGGGATATTGATAGCGCCTTCGGGATGTCCCTGAGCAAACTCCATTTCCGTGCGTACATCGAGATAAACCGAATTTTCCGCCTCATCCATAGCGGTTTTTGCTTCTTGGGGTTCAAGCTGTTTAACTGCCATATTAACACTCCAATATTGAGGTGATTGCTTCTAAAATTGGTTTTGTATTATCGCCTTAACGTGATGTGTGACTTTAAAATAAATGTGCTACTACACCATGTCATGCTGAGGAAGCCGCTAGGCTGACGAAGTAT
>JAGWBW010000072.1:14993-20829 GCA_021295695.1 Candidatus Latescibacterota bacterium | reverse complement strand
AGATTCTTCGACTCCGCTGCGCTCCGCTCAGAATGACAGTGCTCTTATGACCTCTAATCTTGAAGTCACACATGACGTCGCCTTATAGTATTTTGAGGAGGTCCATCAAAGGACGAAAAGCGTCGGTTTCAAATGTCCATAGGCCACTTTCAGCAGCTTCGCCCAAGCGGAGATCGGGACGTTCCCTCGATGCGAGAAAAGCGTGTACTCGAGCTTTTGACATCCACACTTCTTTCGGACCCTGTATGTTTGCCTGGCTGATACATTCAAAATACCGATCTACACATTCCATTGCGGGATCGGTTTTTACCGAGTCAAGACATACATCCTCTATCATCGTGCCCTCTACGTTATGTGGCACGACTAAGTAGGCGACTTTTAAATCGCCATTTGAAACTGATTCAAGAGCTTTGGAAGGAGTCGGCAAATCAGCATTTGATAAGGCACTGCGGATTCGTTGCTCCCGACCGTCTCTATTCGAGTTCGCATCTGCCACAATTGCTAGAGATCGGACAAGACCAAATTCGGATAAACCTTTAAAAGTTTTGAGGAATCGCCTCAGATTGTCACTTCCGCGGTAATCTCGAACTTGCAAGTCTCGGATATTTAAATGCTTGGACAATGAATTGAATACTCGGATTTCGTCGTTGCCTTCGACAATGACCTGTTTCGGTTGTTTGATCTTCGGGTCGTCTAGCACTTATCTTATCTCCATGCTAAAATCAATAGCCGTTTCAAGCATCTCATCGTCAAAACTCACAACCTTGACCTCTTCATTGACGCGATCAAGGCGGTAGAATGCCAACTCTTGAGGTCCATATTCTCTAAGAGTTCGGTGCGCCGCTCGGATGCACTCATTGCTGTGTGTTGTGGCAAATATCTGCACATCAAATGATTTAGCCAAGTCCAGTAAGATGGAAAATACTTCTTCTTGTACACTATGATGCAGTCCGTTTTCAATTTCGTCAATCAGAAGCAACCCGCCCTTTACCTCGCCGATGGACAACACGAGTCCGAGCATCCGATTTAGACCTTCTCCAAGGAACTGTACAGGTACTGGCCTATTCATGCCGTCAATATTGGCATGGATGACGGGTATATTGTTGATCGTAATAAGCGTCAATTCCTTTAGACGGGGTTCCAGTGGGTGAATAAATTTCAGAATTTTTTCGTCTATTCCTTCTAACTGAAATCTACCAAATCTTGATGCAATAGTTTGAAGGTCTTCTCTGTGAACCGCTGCCGTGAATACCGAAGTAGGTCTTTTGGGAACTACTTGACGTTCTTGTCTGACACCTTCATCCGTCAACGAAACACCAGGGCCAACCGGCATCTGTGCCGCAACCCACCAGGCCCGGGAAGTATATTTTTTTTTGTTATCATGCAGATAGCTAAATACAATCTCAAACTCACCTTCGGTTTGAGGTCGCGTCAATCGTTCTATACTGGCCTTTTCCAGCGCATCAGAACGGATCATGCCAACCTGTTGGCGATCCCGTAGATAAATCTCTAATTTACGCGGACTATTGTTCCAATCTCCTTGAGCACTTATCCCAATGTGCCTACGCGTATCAAAATTGTGAAAGATGTCATGGAAGATCATTTCGGGTACAAATGTTCGAAGTCCCCTGAATGCATTTAACCTTGCAGTTAATTCCGGGAGATCCGGACCACTGAGTAGCCACAGCGCTTCAAGCAGAGTGGTCTTCCCCGTTCCGTTTTTTCCGCCAATCAGCGTCATACGGCCAAGACCTTCCAGTGTGACCGATTTCAGATTGCGGAAGTTTGTTACAGTAAGGTTCGTCAGCATGGGATATTCCTTTTTTCGGGTGATTGTTTGTGAAATTCATTCTGGCGAATCATTTTTGGCTTGCTCAACAGCTTGTTTCAATGGTTTCTTGATCGCTTGTTCAAGCCTGAACATCGCGTCAGTCATAAAATCAATCATTTTTCCCCACTGATCACGATCAAAAACATTACCCTTTGATGCTATCCCTATATGGCAGGCCCGATGTTTGTCTCTGGGGTCCCACTCAAGTGGGCCTCCAAACTCGTTTTCAATCTGTTGTTTGATTTTTTTTAACCGGCCAAAAATAATTTTATTTTTAGGCTTTTCGTTTTGGGAAATGTCGAGAAAGACTCGACAATTGTTCTTACTTACACTAAAATAAAAATTCATGCCACTACTGCCAGCCCCGGCACTGATAGTTGAATCAATTCTGGGGCTGATATTCTGAAAAAGATCAGTTTTTGTGTTGTTCATTGCCGCAATTAATTGGGTCCAAAAATCTTTACGATATATATGCCGATTTCCACGTTCAGTCTTTGATTCAATATCGTCTCGGGTTTTTTCAGCCATGCCAATCATGTAATCTTCCGTGTCTTGAGTAGGAATAATCTGTTCAATGTGCAAGATCTGTTCGTCATCCATGGCAAAAAGTGCTGCACGAAAGCACTGAAGATGTACTCCAAAATTCATCAGCCAAAGCACGGTACTGGTTACTTCTTTTCGGAATTTTGCCGCAATCATGATGATTCGCTGTGAAACTCCTTCGTTCAAAATCAGTTCTTCAAAGTCTTGATCGTCCATAAACTCAGAAATTCGCTCTTCCGCATTTACACCAGGTTCAGCAATATTGAGATACTCTTGGTAGATTTTGGCGATATTGGATTTTGACAGCCTCGAACAATAGGAAGCGTATTTCAGAGCTTGCCACGTAACATCTTTACCCGAATCGTCCAACTTGTTTTCAATCACGACTAATGCGCCTTGCTTGTCCAAAGCCAATAGATCAAGGCGTTCCTGAGTTTCATCAAAGCCTCTGAACTCTTTCTGAATAATCAACAGGTCTTCACCCAATACGTCCGGCTGTTTGGCAATCCATTCCTGAAGGTTTTCGCGCTCGCGAAACCCAAGTGAAGAAAACGACTTTTGTTTAAGAGGTTGAATGCTGTTCGATTCTGTATCAATCTTGTACATCTCTATTCCTTAATTCACTTTTGATAGACTTGGCAATTGGCTCATTGGAATTGTATTTGATGTTTGCTCCCAATCTGCCATTACTATGCTTGGACTTTGACTTACAAAAATAAGCAAAATCATGGGCTGGGCAAGTCCTGAATCTCATTTGGGCATGCATGATGTTTCACTTCTTTACTCTTATTGCTGGATATGTTATTTTGGATTTCGATACGCAAAATACGTTTACATGAGGGCCATAGAAATGGATAAAGAAAACACACGGAGAGTCGCCATCGCGGGCTGCCATCGCATGCTGCTGCGCGATTTGACCCATCACAATTTTGCCGCGGCTTTTCGAGCCATTCCGGAAACTGAGATCGTTGGTGTATTCGATTATGGCGAGGAAACGCGAGCGGAATTTGTCACCTGCTGGCGAGACGTTTGGGGCGATATCCCAACCTTCGGTGACTATGAACACATGCTCAAAGAGATCAAACCAGATGTAATCTGCATTGCCACGCGCCAGACCATGCACACCGATCAGATCGAAGCCGCTGCCGCAGCAGGCGTTCGGGGTATCCTCTGCGACAAGCCTCTGGCCACCACCCTTGAGGAGATGGATCGCATTATATCTGCGTGTGCAGACATCCCCCTCTGCTTTGGCCTTGACCGGCGCTGGTCTCTCCCCTATCGCCACCTTCGCGAGGAAATGAGCTGTCTCATCGGAACCATCACGAGTCTCGTGGCTTATGGACTGCCCAATACCATTAACCACGGCTGTCATTGGTACGACGCCCTGCTGGGTTTATTGGGCGATCCTGAACCCTTATGGGTCAGCGGTCTGCTTGAACACGGCGATTTGGACGATGAACGCAGCAAACTCGACCCGCCTGCGCGTGCTCAAATTGGTCTGGATAACGGCGTAGTTGCCTATATCACAGTGGATGGCGGCAAAGGCCCCAGTTTTCAAATCACGGGAACAAAAGGCCATCTGTCCATCCTCTCTGATGCATCGCATGCCCATCTTTGTCAAGGAAATACTTACCAAGGCCTCAGTCTTCCCACAGACGAAAACCCGTGGCCGACGGGACCTGCAATGGTGCGCGATTTCGTGCAAGCTATTAAAACGGGTGGTCGCACGGCCTGTGACATCAATCAGGCGCGCAGAACCACAGAGATCGGATTTGCCATCCACCATTCCTCAAAGCAAGGGGGTGCGAAAATCGCCCTGTCAGATGTAGATCGATCTCAGAGAGTGGAATCATACCCCTGGGGAAATGAACCAAATACACCTTGATAAACAGTTTTAACACTTTTGACACTGCTCTTCCCAAAGGAGATCCCAATGTCAGACCCTATGAACATCGTCGTTATAGTAGCCGATACGTTTCGCACATCATTTCTGGGTGCTTATGGAAACGACTGGATCCACACGCCAAACCTCGACCAATTTGCCGAAGAGGGCGTGCGATTCACCAATGCCCATCCCGAGTGCCTGCCCACCATTCCGACGAGGCGAACCCTTCACACCGGACGTCGAGTCTTCCCCTTTAGAGACTACCGTCCCGTTCCCTGGGACAATGTCTATCTTGCCGGATGGCAGCCTATGTCGGCTGATGAGGGCACAATCGCCGAAGCGCTTGTGCAGGCTGGTTATCACACAGGTTTCTTTGCCGATGTTCCCCATTACTTTGTCCCCGGAATGAATTTTACGCGGGGCTTTCGCCAGTGGCAATTCATTCGCGGTCAGGCAGAGGATCGCTATCGCGCCATAGCCGCAGCAGACCCGGCATTGATCGAATGCTATAAGCTCAGAGAAGGACAGACCGAAAATCTGATCCGCGCCCATCTGGTCAATGTACAACCCCAGCGTCCCGAAGAGACATGGCCCACCGCAAGGACGTTTCGCGCTGCCATTGAGTTCATCGAGCAAAACGCTTCAAACACGCCTTTTTATCTCTACGTCGATAGCTTCACCCCCCACGAAACCTGGGAAGCACCGCTCCACTACTACGACCTGTATGGTAGCCGCGAAGACAGAGAACCTATTTGTCTCAATGTGCCTTATGCTCCTCTGAGCGCCAATCCCGACTACGAAGATCGGCTCGCTTCTATTCGCGCCAACTACGCCGGACTCGTCACAATGGTGGATACCTGGTTCGGACGACTGACCGATACAATCGACAGAGTGGGTTTGCGGGACAATACCATGGTCATTTTTCTCAGCGACCACGGCACAAATTTCGCCGACAACGCCGAGGGCATAACCGGCAAACCCGCAGAATATATGTATCCGGGCACCATGTGCATCCCAATGATCTTGCGACATCCACAAAACAAAGGCGCCGGAACCATCTCCGAAGCCTTTGTCTATACCCTCGATATACCCGCAACAGTGCTCGATATTTCCGGCGTCTCATCAATTGGAGAAATTGATGGACAGAGCCTTCTACCTATTGTTGAATCCTCGGGCACATTCAGCGAGCGAGACTATCTGACATGTCGCTACGGCAATTCCGTCTGGTACAAAGACCATACCACCTGGTTCTTTTCTCAAGCAGACTTTTCTGGCCCTCGCGTCTTCGACCTGGAATCAGACCCGGATTGCACCCAGAACATTGCAGAAAGAGCCGCAGACCGAATCGAACGGGCAAAACACCGCATTCTCGAAGACGCCAGCGGCGAGATCCCCATCTACCAGCGCCAAAAATCCACCGATGCTCTCGGCCGCCCGGAATTTACTGTATAAAGGGATATCGCATCAAGAAAAACGATGGCAAAGGCGGATCGTTCGATGAGGTGATCTTCGTTACATGAAGTTCATTTGAAAATTGGATCTGTTGTTCGAAATTTAAGATTGTCTTTCGTTTCGAT
>JAGWBW010000072.1:0-14881 GCA_021295695.1 Candidatus Latescibacterota bacterium | reverse complement strand
GCATTCAACCGTTTACAAATCGCCATTGACTCGCGCTCTCCTGAACCAAGCGTCTGGGGCAAGGTCGCAGTGAGCCGTTGGTCAACAGCCGTTGGATGATATGTTACGATTTGTCCTTGAGAATGCAATGCTATGACGTCTTGCGCAAAGCCAAATCCCTTAGCAATGCCCGTTTGAAGTTCGTTCTCTACAGCAGTGGAAATATTGAGATGGTCCTCATTAAAGACGGTAAACAACAAGGGAAGCCGTTGAATTTTAGCGAATATGGAAAGCACATCTGTATCAACAAAAACCACGACTAAGTCCCTATAGCACTGTTGTTTGTTTTCTACTGTTTTTTGATGAGTGAAACGCCTGCTTGTAAGGCTTCGGTTTAATCGACTTCTACGATTTTCGAGATACCTTTCGTTTCCAACGCAGCTTCAAACTCAAAACGGTGGATTCCGGCCAATTCCGCAGCTCTGGCGAGCGTCACTTCATGTTGTTGATAGAGCAAAATTGCGGCATCAAGGCGAGATTCTTTTTTCGTAGTGACCAATTTTTCAAGAGCATCGGTCATCAACGCCTGCGAGTCGGCATAAAGCCCTGCGTCAATCAGGGCATTCACTTCTTTTTCGAGATCGCGGGAGTGAATTTCAATCTGTAGCATGGGTATCTTTCCTTTCCTTGAGATTTCGAGGTCGGATACTTCCATTTTGCTATGGATGAGTTATAGAGTATGCGTACTTTTTTATTACAAATATTATACTATAAAACGCGAAGTTTGCCATCACAAATCCAATTCGTCTATAAAATTTTCTCTTCAGGGATGTCGTATCTTACCTCTACCCACTATCTGGCGTAACCGGTTTGGGAGCGCGCCCTCGACTTTCGGACAATGTTTGAGTCATCTTGATCAATAGATTTCACGAAGTATCTGTCTTAGCTCAAACTGTGACAGGGCGCGGGGATTGTTTTTTAGACGTTCCGTGTTGACATTCTGCACAAGTGTTTCCAGATCTGCGTCGGTATCCACTCCAACCTGTCGTAGACGGGTTGGACAACCAATGGCGCTGATGAGATCGTCAATGTGTTTTCTCGCTTCTTCAGAACTCGCGACCCCTATCAATCTGTTGATATATCTGATATCTTTCTGAACTTGAGCAACACCTTGGGGATGCCAACAATCACCACTGGTTACCCCATTGTTGTATATTAAAACTGCACCCAATGTCAGAGCCACAGCCAAACCGTGAGGTACACCAAATTGAGATGTGAGCGTATAGGAAATCGCGTGAGGTGCGGTGGTCTTGCTGATATTAATCGCTTTGCCAGATAGATAGGCAGCGCGACACATATTAGCACGCACATCGGGTGTGGGACGGTGGACAGCAGCCTCGAGATTATCGAGCACCAGCGTGAGAGCTTCGCTTGCAAAACCGCGCGATTGCGCGGTTGCATTCACACTCCACAAAGATTCAACAGCCTGTGACAGTGCGTCCAGGCCAGTATGTGCGGTAATAGAAGGCGGCAAATTGGCCGTCAGATTGGGATCGATGATTGCGTAGTCGGGCAGCACATTGGCGTGTGCAACGGAATATTTCTGTTCCGCAACATAAACCACAGCAAAATGCGTCGCTTCACTCCCTGTACCCGCTGTGGTGGGAATGGCGATTAACGGTGCGGCCTTATCCCGAATCGGTATCTCCCCTGTAAGAAATTCGCGGTATTGCCCGCGATGTGTACCGCAAATGCCAATGAGCTTGGCCATATCAATTGCTGACCCGCCACCTATAGCTATCATGATATCACAAGGATGCGTGTGCCAGAATTTGACACCGCGTATCACATCGACGTATTTGGGATTGGGCGCGAAATCATCAAAGATGACCTGGACGCGCCCCTGTAATGCGGATTCTATATATATTTTGGCACCGGATTTTTCGTATGCTGTGCGATCAGCCACAATAAAAACAGAACGCACGGCCCTGTCATCTAACAGAGATCGCACAGTTTTAATGGCCCCGGGTGCCATGTGGGTAATCTGTTTCATAAGACGCTTCATTTTTTTAATAAATCAAAAAGGACAGAAAATGGATTTTTATTTTCGACGTACATATCGCGGTGCGCTAAAAGCCATTTTGTTAGATTGGGCAGGAACCACAATGGATTACGGATGTTACGCGCCTGCTGTGGTCTTTCGCCAGGTGTACGAACGCATGCGAGTACCTATCAGCATGTCCGAGGCGCGTGCGCCAATGGGGGCGCATAAAAAAGTCCACATCCGCAAAATATCTCAAATCGAATCTGTACACCAGCGCTGGGAAGAGACCTACAACCGACCGCCTCAGGAATCGGATATCGATGCGATGTTTGAAGCATTTGTGCCCTTGCAACTGAGTTGCCTTGCTGAATACGCCGACTTGATTCCCGGTACGCTGGAAGCAGTTGCCGAGTTTCGCAAGCGCGGATTAAAAATAGGATCAACCACTGGATACACAGGCGAAATGATGGCACTGCTACAGGAAGAAGCCCAAAAACGCGGTTACGAACCCGATGTAACTGTATGTGCAACCGACGTTCCCGAAGGCCGTCCAGCACCCTGGATGTGTGTGCAAAATGCCATGCAACTGGGCGTGTACCCCTTTGCCGCCTGTGTTAAAGTCGATGACACGATCCCCGGCATTGAAGAGGGCCTCAATGCCGGCATGTGGACTATTGGACTTGCAAAAACAGGGAATGAAATAGGTCTAAATGAAGAAGAAATCAATCGCCTTGATCCCGAAGTACTGCAAACACAACTCGAGGCCGTATATCAACGCATGCATCAGTCTGGCGCGCACTATGTCGTCGATGGCATCTGGGACGTGCCGGATGTATTAGACGATATCCAGAGCAGACTCACACGCGGCGAGTGTCCCTGAGACGCAATACTCAAAAAGGCCGTGAGTCATATTCACGACCTTTAATCTCCGTCTGGAGATATCCGTTACTCCATTACGGCTAAGCGCATGGTGAGGATTTCATCTCCCTTCGTATTCACGTCAAATCCATACCGCTCTTTCTCAACACCAATCTCAAACCCATTCTCATCCTGTACCACCCGTGCATTCGCCCGGTGCTCCACAAAAGCAAAAACCAGAATATCTCCGAGTGTCGATAACCGCATCCGCGTGTTCGCATCCCGCGCCCCCGGGACAAAACTCGTCAAACTTCCCGCTGCCAGCCCAGAAGGCGCGAAAGGCACCTCCTCCTTCTCGAAGCAGGCATCCTCTCCGTACAAGAGTTGCGCATTGATCAATCGTCCGCCCGCACCGAAGCGCGTCTGTTTCGCCTGAACCTGTCTCAAATCTACCGGGTTCTTCCGGTCTCCGGTCCCAGGTCCGTCTCAAAATCCAACAGCAACTGCCTGCGCCCCGGGCATTTCAGATCTACCCTGCCAAGGTCGCATTTCACCCCCGTCTCCGGCATCTGCACTGCGCCCCCAAACGCCAGTACCGTATTCGACTTGATGTAAAACGTCCTCGGTTCCGCCCGCGACTTCAGCTTCTGCGAATCTAGCCCCAGTTCACCGAAAATCGCGCGGTCGTCGCACCTGTTATTGCATCCATCCACCTCAATCTCAATAAACGGATTCTCTCCTGGCTGGTTGAACCCGCCCCATCGAATAACCGCATCATGCCACTTGTCGGGTTCAATTTTCACCGACGAGACGACTTCTACCGACGTATTCCGCTGGCTCTGCACAACAAATGTCAGCGCGCTCCCATCCATTATTGCCAGCGAATAATTGTTCACCTGGCTTCCCATGGCCTTTCCCACGCCGATTCCAGTATTAAACAAGACCTGTGGCCCTTCTTTCCCGCCCTCGCCGTTCAATCGGAAACGCATCCGCAATTCGCCCACCCTGGGATTAAAATAAGGCACTCTCTCGTACTGCAGGTAATCACGACCGTTCAGTCGCGCGAATCCCTCTCCCCCATTTCGCATCACTCTTACACCACGCCTCCGGCGTCTCAGTGCCATCACCAGGATCGGAAAAGTCCCTTTCAATAGCCAGTATTCATGATCCGTTCGAATGGACCGCACGCGCAACTTTTCAAACGGTGCCGCGGTATCCAGCCGTCTCAAAAACGCCACGATCTCATTTTGCCCACCTACGAAAGGGAGACTGCCGCAGGCCACTGGCTGGGCCTCTTCCGCGGAAATCGTCTTCAAAATCGGATATCCGGCCCATTGCACGTGTAAGTTCATAAACCCGTGCGCGCTCCCGCCTTTGTATCCCGACATGCAACAGACCACAGCGGCCCTGTCCCATCCACTGCGCAGCAATCCGGTCTCCCCGTAGTGCATCCGGGTAAATATCCTTGAAAACGGCAATACAACCTTGCGATAGGACGCCTGGAACTCAGGATCGCAATAACAATAAGCGTAAGGAGCGTATGCGATCATACACTCCGCCGTTGTACCTTTCACACCCATCCCGAACCGGTAGAGCCTTCCCAGTCTCGGATCGCCGAGTGCTATGTCCCGCATCTCGGCGTCTCTCGCCTCCTGCGCCAGCCGAAGCAAGGTCACCGAACACGCATCCAACTGACTGCCCGAAATCACATTTGAATTTTCCGGATAATACAGCCTGTCTTCGATCACCTGTGGCGGTGCCAGATGATACCGAAACCACGTTAAAGGCCGCTTCAGTCGCTTTGGGAAATCCTTATACAGATCTTCTCCCGTTACGTTGCGCAGCGCATCGGCGAAGTGAAGCATCCACAAATTCTCCCACGGCCAGAAAGCTGGCCCGTCGCCCGGTGCGCCGTCTCGCCCGCAGCCATAGGGCATCACCCCGCTGCGAAACCGATCGATCACGGCCGATACCCAGGCTTCTGCATCGGAATATTTTCCCAACAAATACAAAGCCGCCACGCCAAAATGTCCGTTATCGACCACGGCATGGTGTCGTCCATCCGATGAGTATCTGCCCCGCTCCACATCCGGCCACCAGCGGTTCATCATCTGAACCAGACACGCGGTCGCCTGTTTTTTTTCCACATCGGGCAACGCTTTGTCGAGCAGATCCAGCGCCAGCGCAAATGCCTGCATATACCGGTTGGCCGTATAAAAATGCTCCTCTACCCGGTCACTATGCTCCCATTCCACTGCCGCCCGCAACCAATCTCTCGCCCGTTTCAACCAGCGCGGATCCCCCGTTAGTCGCCAGGCAAACGCATAATGCTCTATCAGCGCGGTTGCGTGCATCCCCGTATAGAACGTCAGGTATAGCTGGTGGTAAGGATGCGGGCTGTGCGGCCGTTCGGGAATCCGTTTCCACGGCTGCTGAAAATAAAAATTCTCGCAGTCTGCGAGAATATTCTTAAGGATTTGTTTTCGCGCCGCATCCTCCGGCGGGTCGAACCTGTAATCCGGATCATCGACAGGATGATACAGCCGGGGGTGATCCTCACGCAGAACCTGAACCATAATCGGACTCCTGATGAGCATCCTTTTATTACTTCAAAGCCTCATCGATCAAAAACAGATCGGTCAGCAGCGCGCGCAAATGGATAGAAGCATTTAAGTTGTCGATCAACTGGGAACTTATGGCGGGCTTGCCCAGGACGAGATTGATGCCCGCCTGTGCTTTTTGGGCATCGGTATTCATCGCGTCCAAAAAATCTCGATAATCTACAAGTCCCCTTTCTTCTGCGATACGCGCTGCGGGTTCTCCCAGATTGGCGAGCGCGTCATTCATCTCTTTTAATGCGTGGCGTATCTGCGAGTCTGGGGCGTTATCACCCTCTATCCCCTGTGCAGCATAAGCCAGCATCAATTCATAGCCTGACTCAATCGCCTCAATATATTGTGCCCACTCTGAGAAAACATCTGCCATGCGTTGATCAGCCCTTTCTTTTCACATTCCACTTTTCGGGATCGTGATGTGCGCGATATTCCTCGTCTGTAATCCATCCTTTAATCATCGATCGCGTATAAAAGAGTTTCTCGGGCCGTATTGCAAAATAAACATGCATCATAATCAGCGGAATAAAACACAGACCCGAAAAATCGTGCAAAACGTAAATAATGCCCCAGCTTTCGCCTGAAAAAACATAAGGATCGCGCGTCCAGAAAGGCGAGTCAATTTTAAGCAGCATCAAAATACCCGTCACAATAGCAACCAGGCTCATAATCGCCACAATATGGTGATAAACCTTTTGCATCAGCCAGTATTTGCCGGGCGACACTTTCAAAGCCTTGAGCGACCCCGACAGCGAAGAAAGAACATCTGCAAATTCTCCTCGCGCAATCCACATAGACCGCCAATCTTGCCGGGTCAGGGCATAAATAATATGAAATAAAACAGAAGCGGTGAAAATCACCCCGGAAACCCAGTGCAGCGTCACCCACGCAAACTTGATCCCCAAAATCGGCAAAAATCCGGTCAGCAACAGCGCGATCATACAAGCCGCCATGAGCCAGTGATTGATTCGGGTAGCGAGAGTATGTCTCAGCAGGGCATTCATCGACCATTTTTTTTCACGAAAAAGTGCATATAACCCGAATGCAAAACAATAAATACAACGCCGGCACCTGCAAAATACCCGATCAGATCCCACGAAAGACCCTCTAATACCCGCTGTCCCCAGGCATCGCTGGTATATCGAAAAATATCCATCAGCTTTCTCGTATCGCCCGTTTGACCAGACCTTCCATAAGGGGAATTTTAAACCCATTGTAATTCAGCGGCGTAGCCCCTCGGCTTGCCGCACTCGCAGCGAGATCGGCAGACGCGCCATTTTGAGGACTGCCCTTGACCACCTCTTCTACAACCGTCAATCGCAGCGGCACACACGCAACACCACCACATGCCATGCGGATATCGGCTATCGCGTTGTGATCCACCTTCATTGCAGAAGCAATATTGACCAGCGCAAAATCCCATGTGTTCCTCTCAGCCACCTTTTCAAAATAAAAACGCGCACCTGCCCATGTGTTGGGAATCACAATTGACTTGAGCAAATCACCCGGTTGCAAAATTGTCATGCGCATAATATCTACATCGGGACCAATAAAAAAGTCCTCCGCCTGCACCTCTTTTTCTCCATCGCCATTTACAACCCGGGGGCGGTATCTGAAGGCGACACGGCAATACACCGGTCAGCTCCAAAAAGACAATGTTCGCGGTCAATTCCCTCGGGCGTATCGGCATAACACGTATTGCCTCCCGCGCGATAACAATCCAGACCATACCGATAATACCAGCACCGCGTATCCTGACAGACATTGCCCCCGATCGTTCCCACATTGCGAATTTGCGGACTTGCAACATGCCGCGCAGCATCGGCCAACACACCGTATTTTTCTTTGATCAACGCACTTGTCTCAATCTCCGTCAGCGTGGTCAGCGCACCGATCTCAATCCCATCGGCTGTTTCTCTTATCCCGTGCAAATCATCAATACCATTAATATCGATAACTGCTTTGGGCTTCTTGGCGCGGTCCTTAAACCAGTCAAAACTATCCTGCCCTCCTGCCAGCACCCAACCGTCATTGCCATAGCGATTCATCAAATTCAGCGCGTGATCTATCGCCGTGGGCTGATACAATTCAAAATTAGCCATCATATCTCTGAGCATATCATTCCTCTCTTCTCATACCGTATTCACCTGCAGTGCCTTATATGACTGTTCGCGCCCTGCGGCTGCATTGACAATATGATCGGTCGTCACTGGCATGCGATTAAAATAATGCCCGCCCAGCGCGTCTGAAATCGCGCACAAAAGCGCGGCAGCGGCACAACCCTGTACAGGCTCGCCTATCCCCTTAGCGCCAACTGGATTTTGGGGATCCGCGATATCGACCACCTCTGCCTTCATTTCAGATGGGACATCGAGATAAGACGGCGGCTTGCACTGATAAAGTCCCATATTTGCGGGAAGGCCGTTTTGAGGATCATACACGTACCGCTCCAGCGCAGCGAGACCAAATCCCATAACCGCACCACCCTTAATCTGCGTCTCCAACCCCTGCGGATGTAGCACCGTGCCGCACTCTGCAACTCCCACATAATCCAGAATCTCGTACTTGCCAGTCTCCAGATCCAATTCAATCTCGATAAACCCGACAGCCATCGCCGGCACAACGCCCTCGTGCTTCAAATTGTCTTTCGCAACACCGATCAAACCCGTGCCCGCAAGCGCGGTCACCGAGGCTTTTGTCATATCATTAATATCTTCAGGAGTCTCATGTCCGTCGTACTTCCCTCCCAGTTCAATTGCGCGTTTTGCCGCATCTGCAAATCCCATGCTTTTGGATTTGTCTGTCTTATGCACAACCCTCTCATCAGCCAAATCGTAATCGCCGGGGGAGCCACCCAAATCCATTGCCACAATCTCCAGCAATTTGTTCTTTGCATCCATAGCCGCAACATAATTCGTGCGCGTCATCGTAAACGAGGTATTGCTTCCCCACTGCGCGTGGTTCCACGGCAAATGACGGCGGCTGTCGCCCCGCTCAATCACGCAGTTTTCCCATTTACACGTCAGTACTTCGGCGGCTACACGAGATGTTGCACTGTGCGAAAATGTGCCGAGATTGCCAACGCCCGAATGAATGTGCAACTTGCCTTCCGGCGTCAAGCGCACAAGGCCATCAAACTTACTTGAACCCGCCGAGTGATAAGCCTGTCCAATCCCCACACCAATAATTTTAGAGCCATTTCTCTGGCGGCTTTTCTGCTTTTTGCCTGCCCAATCAAAAGCTTTGCCGCCTTTGTCCAGTGCTTCGCGCATATAAACGCTCGTAACCGGTCCCTGCCTGCGCCCGTATTTCGAATCGTTATCGGGTGCATTGATGTGCCGAATCGCCAACTGATCAAGATCCAGTTCTTTGGCGGCCTTGTCGAGCAAGGGTTCGACCACACAGGCGATCTGATTTTGCCCGGGACCGCGCTGTGCCCCTCTAATTGGCGTATTGGTATATACGGGAATCCCCCGAAAGCGCATGGCCTCGGGCGTATAAACCAGTGAAACCGCATCGCCGGCAGCAGTCCAATCACCACCCCCGCGATAAGCGCCATTTTCCTGGATCACGTACATATCCAGCGCACTGATCCGCCCATTGTCGCGAAAACCAATTTTAATTCGCCCTTGAAAACCATGGCGCGCCGACCCGATAAAATACTCTTCCACGCGACTAATACGCATCATCACGGGGCGCCCAACTTTTTTGGACATAAGCGGAGGAATCGCCATCACGGGATACGCCGTGCCTTTGGAACCAAAACCACCGCCGCAGTATTCCGCGATATAAACCAGATCTTCAGTCTCCATCTGTAGGAGACGGGCCAGGTCGCGCGTGGGACGACTCTGGCTTTGCGTTGCGCCATACACGAAGCACTTGCCATTTTGCCATAAGGCCATGCACGACCGCGGTTCCATCGAATGATGCGGATTATTTGCCGTGACAAAGCTCTCATCCACGATCAATTTTGCGTTCTCAAATCCCTGGTCAACCTCGCCATAAGACCACTCAGTTGCTGGTTTGCCCGTTGGACACACATCCTTTTCCACAAAATCTCCAGCAGTCCATTTGATTGTCTCGCTTCCCGAACGTCGGTTGCGAATATTGCCTTCTTCGCGGGCATTTGTACCGCCGGGATAAAGACTCTCCAGGGGATCGAGCGTAAAGGGTAGAGGTTCATAATCAATCGCAATTTTGTCAATCGCATCCTGTGCAGTCTGCTCGTCGAGCGCGGCAACCGCCAGAATCGGATCCCCTACATAATGGGGATTATTTGTCAAAATTGGATTGTTCGGCGCGTTTTGCTCGGGCACATCATCAGCCGTTAAAATACCCACAACGCCCTTTATCTTCATCGCTTCAGACACATCTATATTGCGAACGCGCGCATGGGGCATTGTACTCAGAAGCAAGCGGCAAAACACCATGCCTTCAGCGCGAAAATCCTCGGCGTATTTCGCTTTGCCCGTAACCTTTGCCGCCACATCTGGCGGCATAAAATCCTTGCCAATCAATTGATATGCCATTTAAGAAGCCTCCTTTGCCGCGCGCATTACTGAGTTTAGATAATTGTCATAAGCACCACAGCGACAAAGATTTCCAGACATGGCAACCCGTGCTTCTTCGCGGGTTGGGCTCGGATTGATATTCAGCAGTGCTACAGCAGACATCACCTGGCCCGGCGTACAAAAGCCACACTGAGGTCCCAGTTCTTCAATAAATGCTCGCTGAACCGGATGCAAGTCGCCGTCTTCGCCTTCAAGGCCCTCAACGGTTACAATCGAACGGCCTCGCACGCGGTGTGTTAAAGTCGAACACGAATACATCGCCACATCGTCAACCATCACCGTACACGCACCGCATTCACCCCTGTCGCATCCCAGCTTTGTCCCCGTAAGCCCCAGCTTGTATCGCAATGTCATCGCCAGCGTTTCCTGCGGCAAAACATCAACGCGGCGCACGCGACCATTTACATTCAAAGAAATGAGCCGCTCAACCGCGCCCGGCGCGCTACCCATATCGCCCGCACAACCTCCAAACACATACCCCATCGCTGAAATAGACGCGCCAGTAGCAATAATCCCTTTGATAAAATCGCGTCTCGACATCCCCACCCGACCCATTGCCTCATCATCTGACAAAACGACCTCGCGGGAAAAATTTGTATTCATAGGACCTCCTTATGCTTTTTATTTTCCTTTGCATCTGTGTTAAACATTTATAGATAGAAAAAAACGGCCTGTCAACTCAGTTTTTAGCACTCGCTTTTTCCTCCTCAATCAGTGCTGCAATATCCATACGCCCCGCATTGTGCGGGGGTTGCATAATAGCCTGCTGAAGCGGTGTCAACTCATCCATAAACGGCGCGTATTTCGCGGGATCATTGCCACTGGGCGGATTGACATATCCCCCTGCTGCATAGCGATACAAGAGGGTCCGGCGCTCGTGATCCGCAGTCCACGGCATTGCGCCATGTGTCAATGCCTCGGTAAAAATCACCGCTGATCCCGCCTTCATTGGAATATGCTTAAAACACCCCAAATCTCGTTCCATTCGGCGCACATCCATGGGGCATTCAAAATTTGCCTTATGACTGCCGGGGATACACACAAATCCACCATCGCCGGGATTGACATCGGCAAGCTGATAACACACGGCAATCAGATTATTCCACATCTTCCCATCCTTGCAAAAATACATATGTCCGCCCAAAAATCCACCGCCACCGTGAAGCAAATGCCCTTCCGCGCCTTTGGTCATGCTAATCCCATTGGCATTGCCATAGCGAAACCCATTGCCGATCATATCGAGCATATAGTGCATCGTTGGCAAATGAGATAATAAATCGCGGAAAGGCTGACACCAGGGTTTCGGCCATCTCAGAATACTCCCGATATCACCACGCCCATGTGCGCCTTCCAGTGCGAGGGAAACCCCACCGCCGTGTTTGCCCGCACCGCCCGACAACCTCAGTTCCCCCTCGCGAATCCGAATATTGTCCCGATTGTGATCAATCGCCTCATTGAGTGCTGCGACTTGATCGGCGGACAAAATATCCTCCACAACCAGATACCCATTCACATCAAAAAAATACTTCTCATAAACGTCCATAACAGCCTCCTTTTCTGGATGTACTAAAAAATTATAGCATAAATTTTAAGTTGAAAACTTCTGCCCTTCGCCCTATTTTGCCCTGTCGTTAAAATGCTTTACACTGGTTCTAACTCTCCAGCCCTTTTACACAAATGGCCATACAAACAGACATATCTCCTGAAACCCATCCCGATGTACAGGATCGAGGCATCACAGTACGCGCGGTAATGCTGGGCATCTTGACCATTGCTCTCATGACGATCTACATCACGCATTTTGCGTGGAATATGATCAAGAACTACATGCCCGTATCGGCTCTGATCCCCTTTGTCGCCTGGGTCGGTATCAACGCCATACTCAAACTCGTCGCGCCAAAACGCGCCTTATCGCGTACGGAAATGCTGACCATCTTCTTCATGGTCTGGCTCGTGGGCAACCTGCCCACCACGGGCTGGGCTGGCTATCTCCTGGGCAATATCTCTGCCCCGGTACACCTCGCATCGCCGGAAAATCGCGTGGGCGATGTCATTGCCCCCCTGTTGCCCGACTGGCTATTTATGCAAAAATCACCCGTTGTTATCGGACAACTATACGGGGGGTTAGAACCCAACACATCTATTCCCTGGCAACCGTGGATCCGTCCGCTCTTCTGGTGGACCGCTGCCTGTTTATCCGTGGTCATGTCCGGCTTTTTTTGCAGCGTCTTATTCTTCAAACAGTGGCATGAAAAAGAGCGACTCACCTTTCCGATGGCTACCTTCCCCACCGAAATGTTGCGCGAAGAACCCGGCTATCGCCTGCCTGTCGTCTTTCACTCCCCTCTGTTTTGGGTGGGATTTGGCATTTCGGTCTTTGTAATATGCTGGAATATCGCCGGTTATTTTGCCCACACCTTGCCCCATATTCCCATCTACGACCTCGCTGGACAAATGGCGATAAACATCGGCTATCACTATCCCAGATATTTTTTACGCATGCAACCCCTGATAATGGGTCTGGCCTATTTGTGCCCGCTCGACCTGCTCTTCAGCTTCTGGTTCTACAATGTCCTCAATATTATCAAAGAGGGGCTGATGAACCAAACTGGCATCACAGTGGGTTTACAGGGACAGCAAGCGACGCCAGCAGAAATACTCGGTTTCGAATCCCATGGCGCACTCGTTTTTCTCGTCGCCTGGTCGCTCTGGGTATCGCGCAAACACCTTAAAAACACCCTCGAATGTGCGCTGATGAGCAACCGTGCCGCAGATGATGGAACGCCTGTCACCTATCGAACTGCATGGCTCGGCCTCGCGGCTTCGGTCATATTCCTCGCGGGCTGGTGCCTGGCCGCGGGCATGGAATTGTGGGCAACCATAGTGCAACTCATCTTGATGTTCATCGCGCTATTCGGCGTTGCCAAATACGCCGCAGCGACCGGATTCACCTTTTTATCCCCCGGCGGAACCGGCGGACTGGGGGCCGATAAGGGAGGCAATGTGTGGATGCAGATGGGTGGTACGGCCAACATGTCGCCCGGAACACTCACGACAATCTGGATGATCAACCGCAATGGATTTGCCGGCATGCCCATTCGCCTCACCGGCACCATGTCTGTCCCCCACTACTTTCGCATGCTGGGCAACCACTTCAAGCGACATCCCATGGTTTGGGCTATTATTCCTATCGCCTACATCGCGGGCTGTATCACAACCGCCACCGATTCGCTGTATCGCAGCTACATGGACGGCGGGATGAACGGACCGCTATATTTGGGCGATTGGAACCATCTCGTGCGACTGGTGCCTTATGTGGAAGGCTCGACAATACTCTACTTCGACATCGAAAAATTGGGTGTGTGGCTCTGGGGATTTGCGATAGCCGGTGCCCTGACCTACATACGTACGCGCTTTTCCTGGTGGCCCTTTAATCCCGTAGCCATTGCCTTTCCCACCCGCCGCTATGGCTTTAGTTTGCTCGTTGTGTGGGCAACCAAAGCACTCATCATGCGTTTTGGCGGCGTCGCGCTCTACCGGAAATCCCTACCCTTCTGGTATGGCCTCATGATCGGCTACTTGCTTGGCGTTGGCATCTCTACAGGTGTCGATGCCATCTGGTTCCCCGACGCAGGCCATATTGTGCATGGATGGTAAGAAGCGATCAGCTTGTATCCTCCTTTGTCTATTCGTTCATCATCGCCTCTATCCTCGCCCGATAGCTCTCTGTCTCTTTGTGTGATTTGTCACGCAACAGCGGCCCAGGCCATTCAACAATCTCAGAATCTGGCGCATTGTTCTCGGGCAACCACTGTGCCAAAAGTTCTTTGACCTCGCGTAAAATAGGGCTATGCGCCAGATTTTCCCACTCCATCTCGTCATGCCTGTGATCGTAAAGTTCCTCTGAACCATCTGCATAACGGATATATCGCCATCGATCAGACCGTATGGCATGATTACCGCGTCCATGCGTAGTGATCGCGGGAAAGGGCCAGTTGCGGTCTGGATTTTCCATTAAAGGCACCAGACTTCCGCCTTCCAGCTCCTCGCGAGCGGGCAAGCCGCACAACGCAATCAGCGTGGGATAAATATCGATTAATCCCACAGGCTTTGAACAGGTGCCGGGCGAATAACCCGGTGCTGAAATAAGCAAGGGTACGCGCGTAGCTTCTTCCCACAACGTACTCTTTTTCCAATGGCTTTTTTCGCCCAAATGCCACCCGTGATCTGCCCACAAAACAATCGCTGTATCCTCGGCATAAGCACTTGCATCCAGTGCATCTATCAATCGCCCAATTTGCGTATCCACAAAACTGATACACGCCAGATAACACCGAATCGCTTCTTTCCATTGCCCTGCTTCTACGATACGCGCATGCGGTTTTTGATTCGCCCATCGCTGCGCGATCTCGGGAACATCGTCCAGATCATTTGCCAATGTCTCGGGCAGATGAAGATCATTTAGTTCATAAGCTTCTATATATTTCCTCGGAGCGTGCCACATCAGATGCGGCAGCTTAAAACCACACGTCAAAAAGAAGGGTTTGTCATGCCTGGTCCCCAATTGCTCAACACAATAACTCACAGCCTTGTAATCCTGCATATCTTCATCGGCAACATCCATCGGTCCCCAGTCCAGATTGCCCATACCCACCATGCCATTTACGGGATGATGATCGGCTCCCGCGCCGGAATGCGATTGGTTAAACAAACTCGGCACATAAGAATCCCACGACATTGGATCGGGAAATTTGCCGTGATATACCTTGCCACTGCCCGTTGTTAAATAGCCATTTTGCCGAAAATACTGTGGCAAA
>JAGWBW010000071.1 GCA_021295695.1 Candidatus Latescibacterota bacterium | reverse complement strand
ATTGACATCCTGGTCAACAACGCCGGCCGGTCTGCCGCGGGCGCCTTCGACGAACTGGACGACGATGATTGGCATGCCGATTTAGATCTGAAACTAATGGGAGCTGTGCGTTGTGCGCGTCTGGTCATTCCTCAGATGAAACTTGTCGGCGGAGGGCGGATTATCAACGTCACGCATCCCGGGGGCAAACAGCCTGGCGCAGCTTCGTATCCAACCTCCGTGAGCCGCGCAGCGGGGATAGCGATGACCAAAGCACTATCTAAGGAACTATTGCCTTATAATATCCTCGTAAACACCGTGTGTTTGACCTCTATCAAGAGCGCACAAGGAGAACGCGCCTGGAAAGCGGAAGGTTCCCCCGGCACTTTAGAGGAGTATTGGATTGAGCAGGCTGAAGAGCATCCGCTGGGACGTTTAGGTGAACCCTCTGATGCTGGCGCTCTTGTCGCCTTTCTCGCTTCGGAATGTGCTTCCTTCATCACAGGCACGGCAATTAACCTCGATGGCGGATTGTCCAACGTCGTATAGACGCGTGTCAATATCCTATGCTGCGCAAATAATCGCGATTGGACTTTGCCGCTTCTGCTGCGGGTTTGGGAGGATACGGGCGGTCAAGCTCTACGGACACCCACCCATCGTAGCCCACTTCTTCCAACTTCTCCAACGCTGCCCGTGCGTCAAACCCCATATTCCCCGCGCCGAGTTCTGCGAATCGCGCTTCCTCATTAAACTGCCCCGTGCGGTGATTCCAGGTCGCGGGATCATTGGCATGCACATCCTTCAAATGCACATGTCCAATCCGATCTCGCAACACATCGCGTTCAAAAACCTGCATCGGATCGCTACCCGCCGCCAGCATGTGTCCCGTATCGTAGAGCAACCACAAATCGGGCGCAGCCGTCATCAATCTCTCGGCATCCTCAACCGTCTCGATCAACGTCCGCATATGCGCGTGGTGAAAACCCTTCACATTGTGTGCCTTGCAATATGCCAGCACCTCATCGAGCGAGCGCGCCGCATTTTCAACATCTTCATCGCTCGGATCATCGCCACCCCACATCGCGCGACGACACGACGGCACCTCTGCCGCATCATTGCCCAATGCGATATTGTACCGAACCCGATCGAGCGGGCTCGGTCCCCCCACATTGACCAGATGCAAACCATTCTTCCTCGCCAGATTGGCTTTAGCAACCAGATCATCGCCACTGTCAATCTTCAACCCCTCTACCCCATCCCACCCTGCCTCAGCCACCTCTGCCAACACCTTCTCGGGATTTTCGTGCTGCTCACCCCGAAACTGAATCAAATGACAAGCCAGTCTAAATTTGCCCATGTGCGTCCTTTCTGTAAGCGAGAAATCCCTTTCCCGACTAATCCACCGTCCGATGCGCGAAAGCATTCCACACACCAACCAGATCGTGAACAGCCTTAAACATCGGATACAGCGCGCTCCACATCGCATCTCGCGCTTTGAATGCAGCTTCCACATCTCCCTCTGCGAATGCCTTCTTAAAAACCTCAACTTGTGCGCGCTGCGTCTCTGCGGTCTCCTCTACACGCGCGACAAAATCTTCCACAGATTGCAAATGTTCATCTGCTCTTACGCCTGCATCAACGCTCAAATCTGGCTCCTGATCAAAAGAAAAAGAATTCGCAAACCGAGGCGACTCCTTCTCCCCCCCTGCCGTCCAGTATGTATGCGTAGGCAAAATATGCGGCGTCACCGACAAATACATAATCACCTCATCATCGCCCACATTGCGCACCGTATGCGCCTCATCCGTCAGTGCAATACACATCTGCCCAGGACCCAACACCTCCTTGTGTCCTTCGATATCAAACTCTGCCTGCCCTTGCAAAATCAAAAAAATCTCGTGCCCCAAATCGTGCGTATGGCTCTGATTGAACTGCCCCACCTCCATCTTCAAAAAACGCGAACGAATCTGGGGCGTCACCAGCATATTCGTAATATCCTTGCGATAGTCAAAAACTTGAAATGGCATGATACCCTCCTTATTGGATCGCGGATGAACTGCTGTCGCAGTTGTACATCGCTTAAGCGGATTTTTGGATTGCGCTGATTCAGGACAGAAAACTAAATGGTTCTTGATTCAACATCCCAAACACAGCATATTACGCCCTGCGCGGGCGACCACAGAGCCTGCCCCGTAATGCTTTTATACGGGGAGGTCGCCCTACAAATCACCTAATCATACCAACCGAAAGAAATGCATGAGCCTACCCAATCCCGCACCACAGCCTGACCCCGCGTCACAAATCACCACCCGCGCCATTATCGTTGGCCTGATCCTGACCATAGTCATTTGCTATTTCGCCACCGACACAACCTATCGCCTTCGCGCATCCCGCGTATCTCTGGGCCATATGCCCATGTCATTGTGGCTGCCATTCCTCCTCATCTTCTTGATCAATCCCCTGCTCAAAAAAATCCGCGAAAACTGGATGCTTCGCCCACACGAATTGGGACTCATCCTCTGCATGGGATTTATTGGCAGCGTTTTTCCCACCAAAAACGTCGCCGGACGCCTGATCGCCGTTCTCGCCAGCCCCTATTACAAAGCCACACCGGAAAATCGATGGGCGGAATTTACCCACGAACACATCCAACCCTGGGCAGTACCCAGCAACCGCGCGGGCGACATCACCAATTTATGGGAGGGATTGCCAGCGCATCTCTCCACCCCCTATCACGTCTGGGCTGTGCCGCTCTTCTGGTGGTTCACATTTTTCTTCGCGCTATTTATCGCCTGTTTGTGCATCACCGTTATCTTGCGCAAGCAATGGGTCGAACACGAACGCATCACCTTTCCCCTCGCGCAATTGCCCGTCCTGATGATTCAGGATACAGCGTCGGGACAAATCGGATTTTTCAAAAACAAATTATTCTGGACGGGATTTGGCATCGGCCTATTCATCTTATCCTGGAATATCCTGCCCCTCTTCTGGCACAATCTCCCAATCATTCCCATTGGTCCCACCCATAGCACCGCCATCTCATTTGGGCACGACTTTCCCCCGCTACAAGTCAAATTCAACTTTGTCATGGCGGCCTTTGGATATCTCACCAACCTCGAAGTCCTGCTCTCCATCTGGCTATTCCACGTGCTCTCGCTCATCGAAATCGGCGCATTAAACCGCTTTGGCATCACAGTGGGCAGAGACTTTGGCAGCGGGCTATTGCTACAGCAGGTCGGTGGCTTCATCTCATTTGCCCTGTTTGGCCTCTTCATGGCGCGGCAACACATTGGAACCGTCATTCGCGCACTCTGGCAACCCGATGCCCAGGACAAAACCGAACTCCTGTCTTACCGCACGGCTGTAATCGGCCTGATCATCTCACTCATCTACGCCAGCGCCTGGATGTACGCGCTGGGCATTTCCCTGCTGGGCATTGCAGTACAACTCGGCTTGCTCTTGATCTACTTCATCGGCCTGGCCAAAATCGTCGCAGAAACCGGCCTCGTATATGTCGAAACCCCACTGCGAACCCAGGAACTCGCCGCTGCCGCGCTCGGCACAAACGTGCAAACCCCCGACCACGTCGGCATGGCACTATCGGCCAACAGCGTGGAAAGCCACCGCGAATACATCCTCCCATCTCTCACTCACACCGCCAAAATCCACGACGTATTTCGCTGGCCGCGCAATCGCATGGTCGCGGCCTTAATGCTCGCCTTTATCATCGGCTTTGCCGTCTCAATTATCTACACCCTCAACCTCTGCTACGGCGCAACCGGTGCCGCCAACATCCGCCACGTCTTTGTATTCGGCGGATACAGCCAGCGCATGTTCGACCGCGTCGTCTCCTGGGCATCGGAGCCGACCTCTTTTGGGCGCGTTGAATGGCAATTCCTGGCTGCTGGCGCGCTCGGCACCCTGTTTTTGGGCCTCATGCGCCTGCGCTTTGCATGGTGGCCCCTCCATCCCGTGGGATTTACAGTGGGATACGTCTATCCCGTCAGAGTCACCGCCTTCACCGTCCTTCTCGTCTGGGCCTTCAAATCCATTGTATTGCGCATCGGCGGCATCCGACTCTACCGCAATTTGCAACCCTTCTTCATCGGCCTCTTAATCGGCTACACCCTCGGCGTTGGCCTTTCCACACTCGTAGATCACATCTACTTCCCCGGCAACGGTCACATGGTGCATTCGTGGTAAGGCACGAATCAACGAACCCCGCCCATCCTCCCCAAACCAGTATTTATCTCTATTCGTCTATGAACTGGCCTGAGAGGCGGCCAGTTGTACCCCGCTCCGTCTATTCGTCTATTCGTCTATTCGTTAAAAAGGGTCGCCACCACGCAATGACGACCCTTTTCCATTCAAGAAGGTTCTCGAAATGCCAATTCCCGGATAGTACTTACATACGGATGCCCCGTCTCCTCCATCCAGCTCAGAATGCGATCTCGCATCGATGCGGCACGCGCGCGATCTCGATACGCCAGATTGTGTTCCTCATGGGGATCATCCGCCAGATTGTAAAGCTCGTCCAAATCGCGCACCCCACCGCCTAAAGGCTTCCAATTCAGCACAAACTTCCACGATCCCTGCCTGAGCATCACGCCCCGATTCATCAAATCCGTAAAAATCTCTTCCCGCGCAACATCGCGCGCTCCTCTCAAAATACCGCCTATACTCTCGCCATCCACCCCCTCGGGAATATCCACACCCGCCAGATCCAGCAGCGTGGGCATCACATCCACACTGCTATTCAAAGAAGTATTCACAGACCCCGCTTCAATTTGCCCGGGCCACCGCACCAGACACGGCACCTTCATCAACGTATCGTAGCCACAATACGTCAACTTATACACCATCCCAAACTGCCCCACCATATCGCCGTGATCCGAAACAAACATCACAATCGTATTCTCCGCCTGTCCATTGGTATCCAGCGCGTTGAGAACCCGCTCAATTTGTGCGTCGATATAACTCACATATCCCCAATAACGCCGAATATAGTCCCGTACCTCATCTCTCGACCAGACATCGCGCACATAAGTACGGGCATTATCCCATTGAAAACGCGGCTTATCCTCCAATGGCGCATCGTAATTATCGGGCAGGGGCACATCGTCCAAATCGCACATCGAATCCCATGGCTCGGGTGGACAAACGGGCAAATGCGGTCCGTAAAAAGACAATACTGCACAGAATGCATTATCCCGATTTGCATTGAGAAATGACACCATCTCATCGGCAAAAAAGTGCGCCATGTGGTGATCCTCTCCCAACAAACTCACACTGTGCTCCCGGTCTGGGGCACTCGGTGCTGCCTGGTGATTGCCCACACGAGGCAAATTTTTAACCTCATCGGGCAAATCGGTCGTCTGCAAATACGCTTTGAAATGCTTCCAGCCTCCAATCCAGTGATCAAATCCACTGCGAGATTCATCCTCGCCTGTGCCGCCTTCCACTTGAACAAACTCAAAATCGCGTGTATTATCTACCCGTTTTTGCACCCAGCAATCGTCAAACGGACCGCGTCCTGAAAGCCCGCGATACATATTTCCACCCAAATGCCACTTGCCAACCCACGCGGTTTGATAGCCCGCATCGCGAAATGTATTGCCAATCGACGGCAACGCATCGTCCAGTTCCACATTATTGGTCACCACCCCGTGGTTGTGCGTATAGCGGCCCGTCAAATATGTCGCTCGAGACGGCGTACACGGAAACGCCGCAATATAAAAATTGTCAAACCGCATGCCCTCGCGCGCCAGGCGGTCCTGCGCGGGTGTCTTAACGACCGAATTGCCATAACAACCGATAGTCGATACCGGTTGCTGATCCGTCATAATCAAAAGCACATTTGGACGATCACTGGACATCTCAAACCCCTCCTTCTACGCCAAAAATTTCAGGCAAACGGGCATAGGCACTTCCACGACATGCCCTGTCTCTGTCAATTTCCCGGTCTCTCGGTCGATGGCAAAAGAAACAATCGTATCGCTGCTTTGATTCTCTGCCAGCAAGTAATTGCCATCGGGCGAAAGCGCAATATTGCGCGGCGTCTGTCCGCCAGTGGGATGAATATCGACCAGCGTCAAATGACCGCTGGACTCGTCAACCGCAAAAATGGCGACACTATCGTGCCCGCGATTTGACCCATACACAAATTTACCATCAGACGAAACGTGAATATCCGCCGTATGACTCCTATCTGAAAAATCCCCAGGCAATGAGGCGATGGATTGCAACTCGGTCAACGCCCCGGTCTCTGCATCATAAGCGTACGCATTGACAGTATTGCCGATTTCATTGATCAGATAAGCGTATTGTCCCCCGGGATGAAAAGCAAAATGGCGCGGTCCCTCACCGGGCGTAACAGAGACAGATGGCGGGTCATTCGCAACGAGTTTGCCGTTTTCGAGATCGAGCTCAAAAATCAACACCTTGTCTAAACCGAGATCGGCAACATAAACGCGCTTGTTATCCGGCGAAATATTCGCAGAATGGGCGTGGGGACCTTGCTGCCGTTGCGGATTGACACTACTGCCCTCGTGCTGAATAAAATCCGACGCCTCGCCCAACGCGCCATCTTCCCCAAGGGGCAACATACAGGTGCTTCCCCCACCGTAATTTGCCACCACAGCATAGCGACCCGTCGCATCGATATTCAAATGGCAGGGACCCGTGCCCCTTGTCGATTGCCGGTTGATAAATGTAAGTTCTGCGGCTTCTGCATCAATGGCATACGCGCTAATTGCCCCCGCGCTCTCGCCATTGTATTCACTGATCTCATTGACCGCATAGAGAAATCGCCCATTGGGATGAGTGGCGAGAAATGTCGGATTCTCACTCTCGATGCTATTCGCCGGGATGAGTTCGCCGGTCTCGGTATTAAATCGATGAACGTAAATACCCTTACTACCAGTGCGGGTATAAGTACCAATAAAAGCGATGATATTGCTCATGGGAAATCTCCTTTAATGACTCAGAATATCGACGACCATATCGCCAAAATCACTGGTCGAGAGAACATTTTTGGGATCGGTTATTTCCGAAGCAAGCTCAGAAGTGGCATATCCTCTTTCGAGAATATCAAACATAGCGTTCCACAAAGCGTCTGACTCCTCTTTGAGACCCAGACATTTATCCAGCAGAAATGCAATACTGCCAATCATCGAATAGGGATTGGCGATATTTTGCCCCGCGATATCGGGTGCCGACCCGTGCGCCGGTTCCACATAGCCCTTTTCAGGTCCCATACACGCCGAAGGCATCAAACCGAGAGAACCGAGCAAACCACCCGCCTGATCGGTAAGAATATCGCCCTGCATATTTTCCAAAAGCATAACCCCATTGAATTGCGTGGGATCTCTGACGAGTTGAAAAGCCGCATTATCGACGATAATCGACACGTACTCGACATCGTCGTATTCTCTTGCCATATCTTCGATAATCGCATCCCAAAGCCGAGACGTTGCCAGCACATTCGATTTGTGAACATGGGTCATCTTGACACCGAGACGTCGTGCCTCGTCAAACGCAACCATTCCAATAGCGCGCACCTGTTCTTCGGTATAAATACAATCGTCACGCGCGTATTTCATACCCGTGGCAGTACCTTCTTCTTTCTCGCCAAAATAAATACCACCCACCAGTTCCCGAATCATGAGAATATCAATACCCTCTCCAACGACACTATCGCGCAAGGGAGAAAATGACGCGAGGGACTTGGGCAGCCTGACCGGGCGATAATTGGCATACGTATTAAAGCGCTTTCGCAAAGGCAGAATAGCACCGAGTTCCGGACGCGACTCCTGTGGAATTTTCTTCGTCTCCTCAATAGAAAGCCCCACCGGACCTTTGATAATCGCATCTGCCCGATCGCACAGGGCTTTTGTCTCATCGGGAAACGGACTACCCTCGTCAAAATATGACGCCGCACCAAAAGGCGCGTATTCCAGCACAAACTCGTGATCAAACTTTTTTTCAATCGTGCGAAGAGCTTTAATCCCTTCGCGCATAATCTCTGGCCCAATGCCATCGCCTTCAAGCACGGCGAGGGTCTTTTTCATAGTAAACCTTTCTGTAAGAATGGTAAGAGGGAAATCTCTTTCCCGACTAATCACTAACCACCGATGCCGCCTCTCTATCTAAAATAAACGTACAATCGGAATGTGTCTGTAAAAAACTCGCCGGACAGGACGGATGTGGAACACCCTGAACAGCGCGGGCAATGGCTCTTGCCTTATCCTTACCCGTCGCTAGAAGAAGAATCCGCCTGGCGTCACAAATCGTCGCAATCCCCGCGGTAAGTGCCTGTTTGGGCACATCTTCAACACGCTCGAAAAAACGACTATTCGCCGCAATCGTACTCTCGGTCAAATCGACCAAACGGGTACGAGAATCGGGCGCACAGCCCGGCTCGTTAAAAGCAATATGTCCATTGCGACCAATGCCGAGCAACCACAGATCCACACCGCCACACGCCCGTATCCCGGTCTCAAAAGCCCTGCACTCGAGATCGGCATCCACTGCCATGCCATTGGGTACATGCGTATTCCACAGTTGGATATCAGTACCGTCAAAAAACGTATGATTCATAAAATAGCGATAACTCTGCGGATGCCCACCATCAAGCCCCCAATACTCATCGAGATTAAAGGTCGTCAACCGTGAAAAGCTCAGACCCTCTCGATTCATCTGCACGAGTTCGGCATAAGTCCTCACCGGCGTTGACCCCGTTGCCAAACCGAGCACGGCATCTGGCTTCTGGCGAATAAGCGCGGCAATTTTCGATGCGGCGGCGCGAGCCACATCGTCGGGAATATCGCAAATTTTCACTTGAATAGGCATAGTTCGAAATCACGCTCGGCGCAACACCTGGCCTGGTAACGCACCTGTGGGTTCCCCATTATCAATGACGGCTTGACCATTGACAATAACATGCGAAATACCGACTGGCGGCAGCGTGGGATTTTCAAAAGTAGATCTCGCAGCCACCGCATTGGGATCGAAAACAACGAGATCAGCAGCCTTGCCCACAGCGAGTTCGCCCCGATCGGGAATATTGAAACGCTGCGCGGGAAAACCGCTCATCTTGTAGATCGCTTCCTCAAAGGTCAGCAACTCGCGCTCGCGCACAAAATGGCCCAGCACCCGTGCAAAACACCCAAAACCCCGCGGATGCGGATGCGGAATATTAAAAATGCCATCACTGGCAATCATCATACGCGGATGTGTGGCCGTGCGCGTCACAGTCTGCGCGGCTACTTCGGGATCAACCTGCCATGGAAAAATAACGGCATGATCTTCCCGCTCCTGAAAAATCAGATCGTAGGCAAAATCTTCAAGAGACGTATTTGCCCGAGCCGCAAGATCGCACAAGCGTTCTCCCGTGTACCTGCCCGAGCCAGTATAACCCACAATTTGATCGCCGCGCCCGAGCCATGTTTTAAGTTCGGCGACGGACTCGGCGCGAATCTCTGGGTCTTCGAGACGTGTATTGACCTCATCTGGGCTACCGACCTGAAACTTCATGGGCAACATCATATACAAATGCGTCATCCCGGCCGGATAGAGATAAGATTCAAATGTCAGATCGATATCTTCCCGCTCAATTCTATCCAGCAAATCGGCATTCTCGTCATTGACCCGCTCGTGCGAGATGTGAACAGGGATATTTGCAGCGCGGGAAAGCGCGATGGTCTCTTCCCATGCGGCAACGCGCCCAATCGTGTGATAGCGCACATGAGCCGCGTAAATACCCCCGTATTCCGCTGCAACTTTGCAAAGCGCAACAAGCTCTCGAAAATCCGCATTGGCACTCGGCTGATAATCCAGACCCAGATTGAGCGCGCCAGCCCCCGCCTCCATCCATTGGCGCGTGAGATCCGCCATCTGTAAAATCTCATCATCCGTTGCAGGTCGCGCATCCCACCCACAAGCAGACAAGCGCACCGCGCAATGAGGAACTTGCGGGTACACATTTGCCGCGCTGTTATTGGGAAAGAGACTCAGGTAATCCTCAGGCGTTTGCCAGCCAACAGGTATATCGACCTCGCCAACGGAAAAGCGCGTATATGTCCACAATTCGCGCGTGTGCTCGGGCGACAGCCCCGTCCACCCAAACCCATCGGGCGTCAAAAGTTGCGTGGTAATACCCTGCTGCACCTCGGCATAGCGGTGAACACCTGTGAGAAGGGCGATCTCAGAATGAACATGCACATCGATAAAACCGGGACAGACAATATGTCCCGTCGCATCAATATCCGTATCGGCCTCTGCCTGAGACAAATCGCCAATGGCTTCAATGCGATCCCCACAAATGCCAACATCCGCCTGAAAACCGGGCGTTCGGCCCGTGCCGTCGATTACTGTGCTGTTGCGAACAATAAGATCAAAAGTCACTTTTTACCACCTGTTGAGTTTGTGGCCATTGCCCGGGAAAAAAAGCGCATCCACAACAACGCCCAATGCAATACCGGCAATTTGACCGGCGAGCATCCCCAGAAACAAAGGCGCGATTTTGCGATAGAGTTCAAGACCGCCAAATTTGAGCACGAGCGTTTTGATCGCCCAGCTAAAGAAAATAGAAAAAAAGCTACTCCGCAAGACGCCCGACGATGAAATCGTGAACCCAATCGGATGAATTGGAAAATGGGGAAAGCGATAGCGAATATAGAGCAAGATACCTGTAAAAATGGCACCAATCCCCAAAAAACGCACGCGATTCCAGTCCGTACTCATCGTCCCGGCGTGTATGCGGTTGGCGGTATAAGTCCACGAACCCACGGCACCGTCACCGGACCCATTAAAACTAACCACCCCAAAATTATAGCTGCCAATACCGTAATAACCCTGATACAGGGTAAACGCAATAACAGTGGTTGCGCCGATCAAAGCACCTGTGGCAATCGCGGGAACAAAAGCGCGGCGGCGTTCGATGGGTACAACCGCAGCCAGACGCGGAACGTGCGCGAGCGTTGTAATCGCAAATGTCTTGGCATCGCAAAAAAAAGTGTAAGTCAACCCCAGGGCAACAGCACTCGGCGCTCCTATACCCGCAATACCAAGTACGTGCCAGGTAAATGCCTGAGCGGTAATAGGACCGCGCAAAAAAACCAGACCACTCTCGGCAATAATATGTGCAAGACCGAGATAGAGAATCAGCGTGGCACCCCAAAATGTAAGTAAGGTAAGGGCATTCATACCCGATTGCACAAGAAAGAAAATCGCGTACACACCACACAAGATCAAAATAATAAATGCCGTGCGGTAGGATAAAAGTTCCCCCCCATCATCTATCTGCGCGTTGCGAGACCACGCCTTGTGCCAGACATCGCGCAAATGTGCGCGCGCCATCCACAGCCCCCACAGAACGAGAATAATAAAACCGCCAAAACTCTGCCACCCAATCGCTGGAGCCATAGAACACCACATATCGGAAGCACCAAAATCCAATCCAAAGCGATTGAAAATGCCAACCTGGAGAATGGCGAGCAGGTGAAAAAACCAGATGCTGTACAACACATCTGATTTCGTGAAATAGGCAAATGCAATAGTCATCGGTTGAAAAACAAACCACAGCGGTGGAAAACCGCGACCAATAGGAATATTGATCTGCCTCATAACATCCAGACGGGGCAAAGCCGTAATGAACCATGAGGCGACATTCCAGCAAAAAACGCCAAAAATAAGTGCAAATCCAATCTGAAAAAAGCGCGAGCGAACAAGGTTGGCAAACGCATCTTTTGAATCAGACGTACCCGTCAGTTCGAGAAGTGCCGTAGCAATGGGAAACGAGAGCCGTTCGTGTTCCATCCACTGTTTGCGAAGGAGAATAACCACACAAAAATTGGCGAGAAATACAGCACCCAAAAAAAGGACCC
>JAGWBW010000001.1:8163-96092 GCA_021295695.1 Candidatus Latescibacterota bacterium | reverse complement strand
AACTACAAGCACTTTTATTGCTTGCCACAAAAACTGATTGGTATGCAGAATCTCCAAATATAGACGGCAAAGCCTTTAGGGAGTTGATTGGAAAATACGCTTTATTTTTTAATATCAGATATCCAGTTCTCAAAAACTTCTGCAAAGATCATAAACTCCTTTTTTCTGACTTTTACAACAGGAATGCATTTGGAGAAAGCTCTGATATTGATGAGTTTTACACGTAAAACAAAAGGATATCTAACAATGAAACCAATACCAGAGAATGAGGTTCTCATCGCTGTGGTGGGTCAAGTCCAAAAAGTTCTGTAAAAAGGTAGCCCCGTGAAATAGGGATCACAGATTTTATTTTAAATCCGTCATGTCCAGATAGCGTCTGCCAGTGATCCACTCTTCAGACCACTCCATACACAACGCGCCGATGAGACGTTCACAAGCCTCTTGATTGGGGAAGATCTGCACCACATCAGCCCGTCTTTTGATCTCTCGATTGAGTCTCTCCAAAAGGTTGGTCGTACGGATGCGTCTGCGATGCTTTTTGGGAAAGTGGAAGCAGGCCAGACAATGGATGATATCCCGGTCTATTTTGTCCATGACAGTGGGCAGTATATCTTCATAGGTGTCCATCATATCAGATAGACGGTGTTGTGCTGTGATCGGGCGCGTTGAAAACATCTTTGAGTGCCTCGGCGACCTCGCGTTGGTACTTAGGCGGTGTGATGCCTTTGATATTTCTGTGAAAGTGGGTTTGACAATGCTGCCAAGAGGCCCCTTGAAAGTGTCGTTTAATGGCGTTTTGTAAGCCTTCGTGGTGGTCAGAGATGACGAGATGCACACCCTTTAACCCACGCTTTTTAAGGTCTTTAAACAAAGAGGCATACGTGGCTTCTGTCTCAGTGTGCGCCACGTCAAGTGACAGGATGTCTCGGTGTGTCCACTCTGTGCGATCCCAGAAACGATTAAGACGCCCTCAGATGCGACCTGACCCCTAAATCGGATGTGGAGATAGGTCGCATCAATGATCAGATAAGGGTAGGCCTGTTCAAGGGGTCGCTCGCGTCAGGCTTTAATATCTGCATCAAGTTCTTGACAAAGTTCAGATATGTGAGACTTTGAAAAGCTGGTACCACATAACTGTTCTGTGATTTTCGTGACTTTGCGTGTGGAGACCCCTTGCAAATACGCCTCTTGAAGCGCAAGAATCAGGGCTTTTTCACTGCGTTGAAAGCGTGAGAACAAATCACTGCAAAATCGCCCTTCCCGATCCTTTGGTACGCTAAGCTCGATACGGCCTACGCGCGTCTTGAGTATCCGCGGCTTATATCCGTTACGGTAGCCCCTATGGTCGCCAGTTCTTTGATAGGGTTCTGCTTGTAAAAACGACGTGATCTCGGCTTCCATAAACTGCTGGAGGAAGCGGGTCACGGCCTGATTGAGAAAATCAGGGTCATTCAAAAGTGCAAATTGCTCTGGCGCGGTAATTTTTATATCTTTGGGGTAAGTCATCGTAGCCTCCAAGTTAGGGTTTATAATACTTGTCACCCCTATTTTAAGATTTTTCTCGGAGCTACGGTGACTTTTTTACTTTTTACAGAAATATAAGGACGCTATCAAATATGCTTGCCTATCACGCCTGAAAATATATTTTGGACGTTCCTACCAGCAGTGTTCCTTTATCTCACTTCATCAATATGAGCCGTCAACCATTCGACCAGTTCATCACGAGAAACATCCCCTGAAGCAAGTTCTAAAATGAGTTGTTCTTGATCATCTACGGAAGCATGAATTTCGTACCCATTCAGGATTAACATGACTTCCATAGCGGCATGCCCTACTCGCTTGTTCCCATCAATGAACGGGTGATTTTGAACCAGAGAAAAACACAATGCGGCTGCTTTTTCAACCAGAGTCGGGTAAAGATCACGACCTCCAAACGTCATGCGGGGCTGAGCGATGGCTGATTCCAATCCGCCGAGGTCACGTAACCCCATCAACCCGCCACTTTCTTCAATAATACGCCGATGAAGTTCTAACACTTCACTCAGACTGATATAGCGCATCAACTCAACCTTCGATAGAGTTCCCGATTCTTCTTGAGAACATGTTCTGCAGCGTGTTCAAAGTCCGCATCCGAATGTAAAAGATCGGTTAATGCCGCCTTAGCCAATTTCTCCACAGGAATGTTCAGTCGCTTAGCGGTTGCTTGCAGGCGTTTGACCTCATATTCAGATAAATCCACTGAAAATTTCATGTTCTGCCTCCAGCCAAAAATTTGTTGATCCGCCTACCAAAGGTCAAAATCTATCAACAACCAAGATACGCGGATCCACTTATGCGTCAAGCGTGTTCTGAGAATGGATATTGCGCTTCGGTTAAATTTGTCGGATATTGCTTGGGTATTCATTACGACAACTCTTTTTTGAACAACTACCCATGCACATCTACATCCTCAAAAGATTACTGGCACTGATCCCCACGCTATTGGGCATTACAGTGCTGGTTTTTTTTATGGTACATCTCGTACCTGGAGACCCCGCACAGATCATGCTGGGCGAACGGGCAAGTGCCGAAAGTCTGGCTACCTTGAGACGCGACCTGGGCCTGGACCAGCCATTACATATACAATTTGGACGCTATTTATCCGACCTGCTACAAGGCGACCTGGGTCGATCCATTAAATCGCACGAACGCGTATCCGTCGAACTAATGGCGCGTTTTCCCGCCACCATGGAACTCACCTTTGCAAGCATGATATTTGCTTGCATACTCGGCATTGGTGCAGGTATAGCGTCCGCAGTCCGACGCGGCACCTGGTGGGATTATATCGGCATGACAGCATCGCTGGCAGGAGTCTCGGTACCAATCTTCTGGCTGGGATTATTACTCATCCTCGCCCTTGCAGTCTCCCTACCGTTATTCCCCGTCTCTGGACGACTCAGCTCCCATGTATTTATCCCCACACTGACTGGATTTTACCTCATAGACAGCCTGATCGCGGGTGACCTCCCGGGTTTTGGCGACGCACTCTGGCATTTAATTCTGCCCAGTATAACGCTGGGCACAGTCCCTGCCGCTGTAATTGCACGCATGACCCGGTCGAGCTTGCTGGAAGTCCTGCGCGAAGATTATGTACGCACCGCCTGGGCAAAAGGCTTATCTGAACGAGTCGTCATATTGCGCCACGCACTGAAAAATGCGTTCATCCCCGTATTAACCGTGATCAGCTTACAATTCGGCTATCTATTGGGCGGCGCTGTCTTGACCGAAAGTATCTTTGCCTGGCCCGGGGTCGGGCGCTGGTTGCTCCTCTCGGTTTACGCGCGCGACTTTCGGGCAATACAAGGGGGCGTGCTAATCGTCGCCACCACCTTTGTCCTCATCAACTTAATCGCAGATCTATTATACGCCTATCTGGACCCACGGATCAAATACGGCAAGGAATGACGAATAGACGTCTATGAACTGAGCTGAGATGCGGCTAATTGCACATCGCTCCGTTGATTCGTTGATTCGTCGATTCGTACAATGGCACACATTCAAGACACCTTACAAACACCACCACAAACCACTGCGCTATTGATCTGGCAGCGATTGCGAAAAAACCGCCTCTCTATTGTGGGAAGTATATTGATCAGCGGCTTTCTGCTACTGGCTCTCACAGCACCTCTAATCGCCCCCGCCGATCCCATGGCACAGGCACTCTACAATCGCTTGTCGCCCCCAACCCTCGAACATCCATTCGGCACAGATGACTTTGGTCGAGACATATTGAGCCGCGTCATCTATGGCGCACGAATATCTCTGCGCGTCGGGGTATTCGCCGTACTGATCGCCCTTGTACTGGGCACCTGCATTGGAGTCGTCGCGGGCTATTGGGGGGGATGGATAGATCAAATATTGATGCGTATGATGGACCTGCTACTCGCCTTTCCGAGCATATTGCTCGCAATCGGCATCGTGGCTATTTTGGGTCCGGGCCTGGAAAATGCGATGTTAGCCGTCGGCATCGTGGCTATGCCGCAATATGCGCGCCTGATTCGCGCGTCCGTCTTAACCGTAAGAGAAACCGATTATGTCATGGCCGCACGCGCCCTGGGAGCATCCGATTGGCGCATACTATGCGTCGCTGTCTTGCCCAATTGTCTCGCCCCATTGATCGTCCAGGCGACATTGGGATTGGCAACCGCAATCCTCGACGCAGCTGGACTGAGCTTTCTCGGCCTGGGTGCGCAACCCCCCACTCCCGAATGGGGAGCGATGTTGAGCCAGGGACGCGAACTGATTGTGCGTGCCCCCTGGGTACTCACCTTTCCCGGCGGGGCGATCTTTTTTACAGTACTGGCATTCAATCTGGTCGGCGATGGTCTGCGAGACGCGCTGGATCCAAAGGCTTAATTCAATTTTTCCATCGGGCCGAGTGCGACAAGCGCGGGATCTGCATCGAGGGGATATTGTTCGAGATAATCGGCAATGCGTTCTGGCGTGACGGCATCGATCTCCGCGCGTTCTTCCTCAAGCGTCTTGAGCGGCGTATCGGTACTCAGGCTACCCACAATTTGAGAGAAGCGAGAAAGACCATTTTCTCCACTACAAATAATACCCGTAGCCTGTTTGGTCTTGGCGCGTTGGAGCGCGTCGCTATCAATACCGTTCTTTAAATCCGCCATTTCGCGCCGCACAATATCGAGAACCTGAGACACATTTTGCGGATCCACCGACAGATAAACGTAAAAAAGCCCGGCATCGCTAAAATTAATATAGTCTGCCGACGCTTCATCTGCCAGACCCTCTTGAATAACAGACCAGTAGAGCCGGCTGTTGGTTGATGCGCCCAAATAAGCAGAGAGCAAATCCGCAGTAGCAGCATGATCATCGGATGACGGCGGCGCAGGCAGCGCCAACGCAATGTGTTCGCGCGCCACACCATCGCGTTGCACAACGCGATTTGCAGCGTGAAAAGTCGGGATAGATTGCTCCCGACCATTATCAGACACCTGCCAGTCTCCACAATGTGCTTCAACAGCGCGAATAATCTCGTCGCGATCAAACGCACCTGTAATGACAAAAGTGAGGTTATTGGGACCATAGCGCCGCTGGTGATATTCTGCCATCAGATCGCGGGTAATAGACTTCACAGTATCCTCTGTACCCAGCACACTTTGCCCTAAGGGATGATCCCCAAAAGCCTCTTGAATGAGATCGTCAATAATGAGCGCGTCGGGCTGGTCGTGATACATTGCAATCTCTTCGAGAATGACCTTCTTTTCCATATCAAACTCGTCCGATGGCAAATTGGCGCGCATCATATCGCTGAGAATTTCGATAGAATCCGTCGCCCGATCACTTTGCACCCAATGAAAATAGGCTGTACCCTCCCACCAGGTATAGGCATTCCACATAGCGCCCAGATCATCGACATCGAGCGAAAGTTGCCGCCAGTCGCGCCTGGGTGTCCCCTTGAAACACATGTGTTCGAGAAAATGTGAAATCCCCAAAAGATCTGGCACTTCATCGCGCGATCCCGTTTGGGCAAAAAAACCCAGCGCAGCCGAACGAATGCGCGGAATAGTTTCAAAAACAAGCGTGAGACCATTATCGAGGGTATGCGTGGAAAAGGGTGAAGACATGAGTTGCTCCATAGGAATTAAAAATTAAGAATTAAGAATTGGGAGTAAGAATCAGGTGAAGCGTGGAACGGTTAGTCCCAGCCCCCCAGCCCTTAGCCCTTTTTTCACAGACTCTTCGCCATTGCAATCGCTTCGTGTTCGGGCAAATAGGGCACATCCGTGCGATCCCAACTGCGTCTGCCAGCGACACAGTGAATACCCATCAGTTGCCGTTTTTTGGGCGTATCGGCCCAATCGACAATGCTTGGCGGCGGCGAATTGGCGATCCATTTCTTCACAAAAAAGGGCATATAGCCATAAATAACTATGCGCCGATCCATCGCACTGGTATTGGCACATCCCGTATGCCAGCAGACTACATTCCACAGCACGGCATCGCCGGCATTGAGAGCCATCTTCTTCATATTGGGCATGGTTTCCAGGGCATCTCCCGAATAGTCTTCTTTGGGCGGATAATCCGGGTTCGTGTGTGTACCAGGTACCAGTGAAAAGCATCCCATGTCTGTGGTCTGATCGTCGATAAAATAAAAAACCTTAATCTTGAGCGTATATTGCGGATGCGTCCAGGGCGGCCAGTCCCGGTGCCAGTTCGTATGGGCGGCGGTGCCCGCATGATGATTGTGATAGAGCATCTCCATCACCTGATAATCCGGGCCAACAATATTTTCGACATAGGGAATAACACTGGGATTATTGGCCAGATCGAGAATGGTCTCATCTGTGTCAAAATCCGGGCGAATAGTGTGCGCGTGCGGCCCATTACCATAGCCATTACGGAACTTACCGAGCCGGAGTTCTTTTTTTCGCTCTGCGAGCATTTCCGACTCGCGGCGTTCAAAAGCCCGTCGCACCCGGTCCAGACCAATGGGTTCTATAGCGTTTTTGATCACAACATATCCATTTTCATCGTAAAAAGCGCGCTCCTCATCGGTTGGTGTCGAATATTGTATTGCATCGATCATTGCCATAAATTGCTCCTGTGAGAAATAGGTGGCGTTATGCACTACATTATCTCTTTATTCTCCAGCGGTCGAGGCCCCAAAACCAGTAATGTCCTAGGTGTTGGGGGAAAAGTTTCAATATATTGCGGAATCTGATCGAGGGTTACGGCATCAATGCCAGCGGCAATTTCGTCAATCGTCCGCACGCGGCCCTCAATAAATAAATCTTCAATAATACCGCCAGCGCGACCCTCGGGCAAATCGCCAATGGTAAAAAGGCGCCCCTTGACCACTGTTTTGGCGCGAATGAGTTCTTCAGTGGTGACATCGCGGCGCAATCGCGCGAGTTCCGACTGGCAGACATCCAGGGTCTCTTGAGCACGATCAGCAGTGGTACCTGCATAAACAGCCATCAGACCGCCGCCGCGGTATGCCTGATAAAAAGCCGACACACTATAGGCCAGGCCGCGTTTCTCGCGGACCTCTGTAAATAATCGGCTCGATCCGCCGCCGGAAAGAATGGCAATGGCGAGTTGACCCGCGTAATAGAGGTCGTGACCTCTTGGAACACCACAAGAAAGCAAACAAATATGGGCTTGTTCCGATGGCTTTTCGTGATGTACACTGCGGTCGGCAACGGAAATGGGATGGACTCCCTCGCTGTCCGGTGATTCGCCTATCCACCCGCCAAAAACATCGCCAACAGTCTCGATCACAGTTTTCGCATCCAGACCGCCTGCAACCCCAATGAGCAAATGGGCTGGCCTGCAATGTGCATCCCAATGGCGGCGAACGCCCGCGGGTGTGATAGCCGATACCGTATCGGGTTCGCCGAGGGGGATTCTGCCCATCGGTGAGCCAAGCCCCGCCTTATAGGTCATATACATGGCCTGTTGTATGGGGTTGTCCTCCATGCGTTTGAGTTCCTCAAGGGTGATGGTCTTGGCGATCTCGACCTGGTCACTGGGAAAAGACGCACTGCGAAAAAGTTCGGCATAAAGTTCAAGTGCGGGTTTGAATTTGTCAGGCAGGACTTGCGCGAGAAAAGAGGTATGTTCGACAGAGGTCGAAGAACTGCGCCTTATCCCAAGACCGTCAAAAGCATCAAATATAGCGCGTGCGTCATGCCTGGGCGTACCCTTAAAAAGAACATCTTCTGAAATGCGCGTAATGCCCAATCTGTCGTTGGGGTCGTCTTTCGCACCAAAAATAAAACGAAATGAAACAACAAGCGATTGCGCGCCGGGCATGGGTTCGGCCACCACGCGAATCCCGTTGTCGAGAGTATAAATTTGTGGCTCGGACATTGTGGTCCTCAAATAAAATTGTAGGGACAGTATCTCTGTGACAAATGCAGGAGCGATACTTCATCACTCGCCTAATTGGTTTTCATGTAATAACAAGAATATATATTGTCAATAGATATTGTGACACTTATCCCCTTTCAGGAGGTCATTATTTTCATGAACATCAAAGTCGAAAATTTGCGTGCGTTATGCCAGTCTATCCTGACCGATCGCGGACTCGACGCGGCTGACGCGCATATTGTGACAGATATTTTGATCGAAGCCGAATTGCGCGGGCGTCCAACACACGGGATGATCCGCTTGTCCGGCATTGCCGAGCGCGTATCTCAAGGGACCCAATCACCCATGGTCGTAGAAAAAGATGCGCTGGCTTATGCCCTCATCAATGGACGGGATAATCTGGGCTATCTGGTAGCACATCGGTGTGCGTGCGCCGCGATTGATAAAGCCAAACAGAGCGCGGTGGGCATTGTGGGCGCGCGCGACACGAGCCACAGTGGGATGCTGGGATATTACGCCTCAATGATTGCCGATGCGGGACTGATCGGACTGGTTATGTGCAACACAGGCCCGCGCATTGTCCCCTGGGGCGGGCAGCAGCCCGTGCTTGGAACAAATCCCATCGCGGCGGGATTTCCCACAGCAGAAGGCCAGGTACTGGTCGATTTTTCGTGTGCGGCGATTACCAATGGCGAAATATTGATGGCGCTCAAAGACGGCAAAGAGATTCCCGCAGGTCGCGCACTGGGGCCAGATGGCAAACCGACGACCGACCCCGAGCAAGCGCGCATAGGCGGAGCATTGCCCTTTGGCGAACACAAAGGATATGCTTTAAGTGTAATGATTCAACTTTTTTCAGGCGTATTGCTCAATGCTGCACCCGTGCCTGAAATGGGAAAAAATTACGGGATTTTTATGCTGGCTATCGATCCTGCAATTTTCTTGGGAATGGACACCTTTCAATCGGGCGTTAGGGAAGTCATCCACACCATTAAAAATTCAATACCCGCAAAAGGCGTAACCGAAATTTTGATCCCGGGCGAGCGCGCCTTTAGAGAACGCGCGATGCGGATACAGTCGGGTGTGGATATCGACGATGAATTAATGGAAGAACTCCAGCAATTAGCGTAGAGATCACCTCTTTACCCTTGACAGCCCGAATGGGGTTGGCTACCTTTCCGTTCCGCAAGGGTAGAGGCGCGAGCGATCATCAGTATGCGGCGCAAGAGGCGAAACGAAGTCTGTTCCACTGTGCCGACAAAAAGGGATCGTTCGCCGAAGTCCTGACCTGTTTCGCCGCAGGGCAGGGCTGGTTCAGTGGATAATATCTGCTGAACTGTCACGGGAAAAGTTTCCGTGGAGAGCTCTCTTGTTCGCGAGATTTTCTGCTGTGCTTAGCGTCTGGCGATACCCTTGAGAAGCCAGCGCTTTTTTTGTCGCACAGTGCAGAAACTGGAGGTTTTTATGTTAGAAGGATGTCATACGGCGTTAATCACACCTCTGACTGCTGATCAGGGCTTGGACCAGGACGGTCTGGAAAAACTGGTGGCATTTCAGATTTCTGAAGGGATTGATGGCCTTTTGGCCTGCGGCACGACAGCTGAGAGCCCAACCCTGAGCAGTGATGAACAAAGCTTGATTACGCGCGTAGTGTGCAGCCAGGCCAGAGAGCAGTGCCGCGCCATTGGGGGGGCGGGCAGCAACTCGACGGCAAAAACCTTAAAAGCGGCCGAGTACGCCGCGCAAGTGGGGGCGGACTCCATCCTGCTCGTCGATCCCTATTACAACGGGCCGAGTTCTCTGGAAATCCGCAAAGAATACGTCGAACCCGTGGCCCGTGCATTTCCCGAATTGGACATGATCCCCTACGTCATACCCGGCCGGTCCGGCACAAAATTGCTCCCGGAAGATCTCGGCATCTTGTCTTCGGAATATAAAAATGTGAATACTGTAAAAGAGGCCACAGGCGATCTGGACAACATGGCGCGCACCCGCGAATGTTGTGGCGATGCGTTTTCGATTATGTCTGGTGACGACGACAAAACATTTGACATGATGACCAGTGACCAAATTGACGCCGCGGGTGTAATCAGTGTGATTTCCAATGTAGCACCCGGTCCTGTGACAAAAATGGTACACGCTCTTCAAAGCGGAGACATGGACGAAGCAGATCGCCTGCACGCCGCACTGAAACCCTTATTTGGGATGGTCGGCGTTGTATCCGAAGAACAAACACCCTACGGTGTAACAGAAGTTAAAGCGCGCAATCCATTGCCGGTTAAAACATTAATGAATATTTTGGGCATGCCAGCCGGGCCGTGTCGCCAGCCATTGGGAAAAATGAACCGCGCTGGACTGGATATCGTGCTGGGCATTGCCCGCGAAGTACAGGCCAATAACCCAGAGGTATTTGCACCCGTAGCATCGTTCTTTGGTACAGACGTGGCGCAACGCTTAAACGATGATTCTGCACTGGATGGACTGGTGTATTGATAGCTTTTTTCTGGAGCAATTATGATTAAGGTGGGTATTTGTGGTATTGCCGGGCGGATGGGACAGCGAATTTCTCATCTGACCCTCGAAGCCGAAGAACTGGATTTGGGCGGTGGTGTCGAGTTTCCAGGTCATCCCGCAATTGGAAAAGACATTGGCGAAGTCATAGGTGCTCCTCCCAAAGGTATATCAGTAGTGGATACGGTCGAGGCAATGACGGACAATGTCGATGTAATCACGGCATTCACCGCGCCTCCTGACCCGACAGTTGTCGCAGCAGAAATAGCTGGACGCGCTGGTGTGCCGATGGTCATTGGCACAACGGGTATGTCGCCCAATCAGGTAGAGATCATGACTCATGCCCTGAAAGACGTCGCCTGTGTATTCGCGCCCAATTTCAGCGTGGGAGTAACAGTATTAGTCCAACTCGTCGAAGAAGCCGCGCGCATTCTGGGCGACGATTACGATGCAGAAATCGTCGAAGCGCACCATCGATTTAAAACCGACGCGCCATCGGGAACGGCTTACGCACTGGCCGAAGCCGCAGCAAGGGGATCGGATCGCAACTTGCAAGAGGTGGGTGTATATGGTCGCCATGGCGATACGGGTGCGCGAACACGCGAAGAAATCGGCGTACACGCCATTCGCGCTGGCGATATTGTCGGCGAACACACGGTCATGTTTGGTGGTATTGGAGAAACCGTCGAACTCGTCCATCGCGCTCAGAGTCGCGATACATTCGCCTCCGGTGTGATTCGAGCCATCCCCTTTGCCGCTGGAGCCGCCCCGGGGATGTATGACATGCGCGATGTACTGGGGTTGAGGTGAGAGAAAGGTAAGACGTAAAACATAAAAGAGGAGGAAGTTCATGAGTGTTGATGTGCAGGCGGCATTTGATGCCGGACAAACCCTTGCTGTGGCAGATCGGATTTTGATCTCGCCACAGGCGGGTTCTTTGCAGAGCCGCGCAGATGAGCTCTTAAACGCCATTACAAATAGCGGAGCCTCTGGCGATTTGATTTGCAAAACATTGGTTCAGCTGGGCATGAATTTTGTCGGACGCGATGCCGAAATTGTTGGATATGGCACTGATGAAATAGACGCAGCACTCGACAGTGTGTTGGACGCGCTCGACAATTTGGAAGGCGATCACGCCACAGGTATTGTAAATGGCTTTTTGGCCGACATGAAATCCGTGAATCTGGCCGATAGTCTTTCGGGATTATTGGCCGAGCGGATTGAGCCAAACCTGGACGCTGGCAATCCCGCCCGGTCATTTCTGGAATTGCTCAAAGCCAATATGCGCGGCGGTGTATATTGGCAAATGATCGGTGAAAATGTCTGTAAATTTGGCAATGACTTTGCGCGAGGTCTGGAGTACTTGCGGCACTATGGCTTTTGCCAGGTCTCCACAAACCCGGTATTGGCTGCCAAAGCATTTGACGAAGACCCCTCGCTGGACGATGAACTCAAAGTAGAGATCGCCAGACACGAAGAGTGGAAAGCCGATCCCGAAAAATATGCCGATGACATTGTAATGGCTGCCACACTGATTGCGCTGTGGCCCAATCTTTCAATTTTTCGGCCTCTGGCGATGCACACGGGACTAAAAGACTACATGGTGAGTTTTCAACTCAATCCCAATATTGCAGATCAGGCCGATGCCAGCATTGAAGATGCGCGCAACGCATATCGCATTGCCGATGAGTATTTGAAAGGATATGACAAATTATTGGGCGTCAGTAATATAACCCTGGATCCCAATATCGTATTCAAGGTCGGCGGAGGACACGAAGCCGCACGAAAAATCACAACCGTACTCAACAGCGAAGGCATTGGCACGAATAATACAGTCGTTTACACAGTTGCCCAGGAAGTGCAACTCGTCATCGATGCATTTGAGGGCAAAGCCAGAGCGGCGCAGGCGGGTAAGCAAGTGGTGAGAACTTATGAAACAAATATGGGCGGGCGGTTTGTAAGCCATTTGCGCGAAGTAGAAGCAGAAAAGCTATTCGGAGCATTATCAGAAGATCGCGCCAGTGAATTGCTCTCCGAACTCGCTTCTGATCTGGAAGTCGATATACCCGAAGGGACATTGGTCGAACAAGCGACTGAAATATGTTCTTATGCCCACCTGAAATCACTGGATCATCCGGTAATCTTAAAAGTTGCCGAAGCGGCCGGTCAGTCTTCGGAGGCAATTGTGCAACTCGAAGCCGATTTAAAAAAAGCGGGGACGATCATTGCGCGGCGCGTACATTGGATTTTTTACGCGCCTGAAAATCGTCCCAAATGGGTTGCCTACTTGTCGAACACCTACGGTTTGTCAGAAGATCAGGCGCAGTGGATCCTGGCGTCAATGGATGTGTTGCCCGCGTCCAAGCGCGTTCCCGATGACACGCTTCACGCACTGGGCGAAAACATGTGCCATACAGAATTCCCCAACCATCAACGCGCCGTTCAACTCGTCTCAGAAGAGCCCGATTTTGACCTGGACGAACTCAGGGGATCAATCGGTCATGAATACGAACCCGGCGTGGCACAGCGACTTTATGAATTGCCCGATTTTCAGAAGGGCTACGATCTGACGCCCTCGCTGAGGGGTTTTCTCGAGAACGAGGTTCAAATTGATTTGAGCGGCTGGCAAACGCGGGGCATGGAACCTGGCGACTGGCCCGAATTTGGATCAGTTCAAAAAACCACTACTGAGTTTAAAGCCGCGTATGACGCATTTTTGGTGCGGTGTGTTGACCTTGCCAAAGAAGTTGCTGGATAGGCATAAGACGGATAGCAGCGGGGATGGGGCTATGTGCGATTTTTTTCCAGAATTCGTATTACTTATCCCCGCTTTTCATCTGTGCGTCTAAAATAGCACCTATTCCTTCCCGGTTCTCGACGCGTACAAAATACGATTCTTCGTGTCCTTCTGCCGAGAGCACCATCACATCCCGCATATTTTCGCCGCTCTCATCCCCCTGTTGCTCCAATCGCCACATCATCACATATTCTGTTCCCGGGTCGCGTTGCCAGGGTACCAGGGGATCTACATCGACCAGCTTTCGAGGTTCTGCCCCACTAAAATCCACACCTGTGGAAGCATGCACGGTAAACTTAATCTGCCCATTGCGCATATCGTAAGCCACCTGCCCTTTTTCCGCAAAATTTCGTTGGATATGAGGCTCCATCACCGTCAGTGAATACGTACTGTCACTGAGCACGAGAATTGTAATTTCTCGCTCCAGATCATCTTCTCCACGCCTCCCGGTCTCGCTCCCTGCATACATAAACCATGCGCCCATTGGCGTATCCAATCTTTGTCGCGTCACAGCCTGATCACTCTTTTTTTCTTCCCCAGCACATCCAGCGATCAGACACAATAATACCACACCCAATACCTGTTTCATAAACCCTCCATATATAAAAGCGGCCCAAAAAAAACTTGGACCGCTCGCCTGTTTTCCGTGTAATGTACACTACCCTCCAAATGCCTCTCTAACGCGATCAAAAAACCCTTTACCACCCTCTGGCGGCTGTATGTTTTCCAATTTGGCAAGCCTGGCAAACAACTCCTCTTCCTCCTGGCTCAATTTTGCTGGCGTCCAGACCGCCACGCGCACGAGTTGATCACCCGTACGATATCCATCCAATTCGGGAATGCCCTTGCCTCGCAATCTAAAAATTCGCCCCGATTGTGTACCCGCAGGGATCTTCATACTCACGCGACCGGTCAGGGTTGGCACTTCTATATCTGCCCCCAGAGCTGCCTGACTAAAACTGATGGGCAAATCGTACACAATATCGTTACCGTGTCTTTCAAAATATTCGTGTTCTTCTTCTTCGACAAAGACCATACAATCACCCGCAGGCCCGCCATTTGGCCCTGCATTACCCTGCCCCCGCAACGGAATATAATTGCCTTCGGAAATACCCGAGGGGATATTGACCGAAAGGTCCTTTTGCTTCTTCACTCGCCCTTGTCCTTGACAACTATCACATTGCTCCCGCACCACGTTGCCATTGCCATTGCACTGCGGGCAGGTTGTGACATTGACAAACTGCCCAAACAGGGAACGCGTGGCCTGTCGAATCTGTCCCACGCCACCACACATATCGCATGTTACGGGCGCACTTCCCGGTTTTGCACCAGCACCTCCGCACGTATCACAGGTTTCCAAACGCGATAACCGAATATTTTTTTGAGCGCCCTCGGCAATCTCCTCTAAGGTCAAACTGATCGAAATCCTCAAGTCCTCACCGCGATTTGACCGCCGTGGACTGCGCCGGCCAAACAAATCGCCAAAGATACCTCCGCCAAAGATCTCATCCAGATTGGAAAAAATATCTTGAAAATCACCGGCGTGCGAAAAGTCTGACCACTGAAAGCCACCGCCCCGAAAGGTACTGCTAATACCGTCGTGCCCAAAGCGGTCATACGCCTGTCGCTTTTGTGCATCCATCAGCACTTCATAAGCCTCGGCACCTTCCTTGAACAATTCCTCTGATTGTGGATTGTCCTTATTGCGATCCGGGTGATATTTCAGCGCGTGCTTGCGATAAGCCTTCTTAATCTCATCTTCTGAAGCCCCGCGATCCACCCCAAGTATTTCGTAATAATCTCTTTTGTCCATAGACCTTTCCCATCAACAAACATATAAAAAGAGCCGCACAATTGCGACCCTGTTCATTGTGTCTGTTTGTCTGCAACATCGTCCCCTTCCGGGGTCTCCAGTGCGAGTTTGCCCTGACTTACCACCACTTTGGCCGGACGCAACACCTTATCGCTCAGGCTGTATCCTTTTTCAATCTCTTCTGAGACAATACCGACATCGTGAATTTCCGATGGCATTTGCATCAATGCCTCATGCACAGTAGGGTCAAATGGTTTTCCAACCGTCTCAATTTCTTTCAGGTTGCGATTGTAGAGCACGCGCGGAAATTGCTCCATAATCATTTTTATGCCTTCTTGAAACCCCTCTGACTCTGTATCTTCATTTTCGCTGTGTGCCAATGCGCGACCAACACTATCTAAAATGGGCAATAAATCGCGAATTACCTCTTCGCTGGCAGATTCTACAAGAATCTCAAATTCTCGCGCCCTGCGTTTTTTGTAATTCTCAAACTCAGCGGCGAGGCGCATCCACCGATCTTTGTACATTTCGGCTTCTTCACGGGCCAAAAATAAGGGCGTAACCTCTATCTTCTCCTTTGGCTCCTCCGACTGATTGGCCTCACCATTAACTTCATCTTTCTCCTCCTCTGCATCTACCCCTTCCACGACGTCTTCTTCCAACGGTATTTCTTCTTTTTTTTCTTTCTTCTGCGCCATGATTTTTCAACAACTCCTTTATCTGCGATCCAACATCTCTTCAGTTAAATTTGCCATATATTGCACCAGGGGAACGAGCCGCCCATAGGGCAATCGCGTTGGCCCAATAATTCCAATAACGCCTGACACATTGCCCACCGAATACGTAGAAGTCAGCAAACTACAATCCTTGAGCGCGGGCGATTCGTGTTCATCGCCAATCGTGATGGAAATACCCGCATCGCGCGCGCGGTCACTCAACAAATGCGCCACATATTCACGAGCTTCCAGCATGCCAATCAGACCGGCCAGGCGTTCACTGGAAAAATCGGGCAGGCCAAAAAAGTTGCGCGTACCATCCATATGTAGATCGGCACTGCTCGGAAATCTGAATAGATGATCGGCACTATTGGCAAGCAAATGCAACAGCTTGGGAGACCCGGACGATGCGGATGCAAGCCGTTCTTTGACAGACGCCATAATCTCGCCTATCGTAAGCCCAGAAAGCCGCTGGTTGACCACCCGCCGTGTTTCCTCTAACTCATCTCCCTCAATTTCTGAGTCGATTTCGACAACCATAGTCTTGACCAGTCCAGACCGAATAGTCATCACCATCAGCAGTTTGGATTCACTCAACTTGAGCATTTCTAAACGCTCAAAAATGCCCTGGATAAATTGGGGGCCAAGTGCAATGCCCAGATTGTGCGATACATCGGCCAAAACTTTGGATACTTGCACCAGTAAATCGTCGGCGTTGCCCTCTCGCAACCGCTCAACACTATCCCGAATAGACCGCTGTGCAGCCTCGGCGAGCTCTTCCCGATTCATCAGCATATCGACATAGTACCGATAGCCCTTATCGCTCGGCACCCTACCAGCCGAAGTATGAGGCTGGTACAAATAGCCTTTTTCTTCGAGATCAACCATTGAGTTTCGAATAGTCGCCGCGCTGAGTCCCAAATCCATCTTGGAAATTGTGCGCGACCCCACCGGCTCGCCTGTGGTGACATAAGTGCCAATCAAAATGTCGAGAATTGCTTTTTCCCGAGGAGTCAGTTCGGTCATTGCACGTCCCTTTCCGCCTATATAAGAGGGGAGAGAAAACGGTCTATTCGCGTTGATACGTTAGTTATGATATAGGAAGACCTATCGATTGTCAAGCCCCATCAAAAAACGGGCGGACCGACTTACCTGACCAGCCCGTTTTCGATCTCAAACGCGCTTATTTTTTATTTTCAACCTGCGGGCTTGCCAAAGGCATTGGCAAAGATCAAAAAGTCTGAGAATGCGACCGTGCCATCCCCGTCCAAATCAGCAGCGGCATTGTATCCCGGCACTCCCTCGCTCGTGCCAAAAGCAGCGGCAAAAAGCAAGAAATCGGAGAAATCGACATCACCATCGCCATCCATATCAGCACTGCGCGTCTGAGACGGCGCCTGGCGTATCACGATTAACGCTTGAATTGCGGTCTCGGTAAGAGAAAATCCCAAGACAGAGACAGTATCTCCTGCCATCAGATCGGAAATGGGTAAAATAAGTTGGGCAAGATCCTCAATATTACCAGAAAAGAATATTGCGATAATATCCTCAGGATTCCTCTGATCGAGGGTAATCATCAAAGCTTGTGAGACATCCACGCGCACCTGTTGTCCATTGCGTTGGATGAAAAACGAATTGGTTTCAGCATCTACACTTTGAACACTGACTGCTCTAATGTCAACGGGTTCCGGCGGCGTTTGTAACACAATCTGCAAATCAGTTACACTGGCACCATTGACAACCTGAATCAACGCCGCGGGATCGACTTCACCCGTAAAGAGGTTGATTCCCACAAAAGCACCTAACTCAACCCTGTTTCCCTGTGCATCCACCACATCTTGATTCAAACCCAGCATGTAGGATCCATCCGGCACATGTTTCAACTCAAATGCCAGTTGTTCATTGAGATTGGCAATGCGAACAATAGCACGCTCAAACAGATCAGTGTCATCACCTGCCATCAGAGCTTCTGAATACAATTCAGGATCAATCAGCACCGCGCTGCCGGGTTCATCGCTCAGCGTAAAACCCTCAGATAAAATCCCCGCGCCGGAAACAACGGCATCTGGCAGTTCCACTGTGCCCCAAAAATACTGTTGCACCTCGGCAATAGGAGCGACATCAGAACTGCCAATAAGCATCTGATAGCTCGCACCTGCGGGCAAATTAACAGTACCTGTCAATTTCATGCGATCTTCACTCATAGCCAAATCTGGCGCACCTGCAATCAACTCAATCAACATAGGGGGAAATGCGACAAAATCCAAACCCTCAATATCGATCCCCTCTACTGTTTGGCTCAGCACAGAACTATTAAATGTAATTTCAAACTGCTGCATCCCACTCGGCACGGGCGGATTCTTCACATCTTCCTGAAGCGTCACGCCCCCAATCACAAACGAAGTCACAGCAGGCGTAACGGGTTGCTGTTGTACAAAACTATTGGGATCGCCGGGATTCGTCACCTGAATGCTCGCATCTGTCATACCATCGCCATCCGGATCGCCCAATTCCCAACCATTGGACACGCCATCGCCATCTGAGTCGAGCATTGCGAGCATGGCATTCCATTGAACGACACCACTGCGACCACTCGGCACGAGATAATTATTGTTGATATCCCTGCCAAAAGGCGTAAGTGTTCCACCTCCACCCGGGTTCACATGACACGAAGCACACCCGATCATACTGCCATTCGGCAACTGAACGACCCGTGCTGGACGGGCATCGGCCTGTCCCCATCCAATAAAAACAACAACCAGAACAGCAAGCAATCTGTGAGAATTCAACCGCGACATAAACAATCCTCCTGAAGAGGGTGATAATTAGAGACAGCGCGACATTGCGTCTCATTTCCGGGAAATGTAGAGCATGTATCCTTGAAAAGCAACCCCTTCCAAAAATTATCTTGCAACTTATAGAGAAATGTTTATAATTAGACCTTGTTTTTTTCGTGTTTTTCTATAATTGGATCTTGTCTTAGGGGCATCATCGCCTGACTGTGTAACACATATTTAATACATGAGAAATCACGCGGAAACAAACACCATCTATATTCCGTGCCGATATGTTGGATCGGCAAAACTGTCGATCCTTTCATTTCTCAATAATAGGCCACTTTTCTCACAATGAAAGGAGCTGAATATGGCCCAAACGCCACAAGATGTTCTTGCAATGATCTCGGATCAAGGCATTAAAGTCGTCGATTTTCGCTTTACCGATTTCCCCGGACATTGGCAACATTTTACTGTTATGGCCTCCGAAATCGAAGAAGAAACCTTTGAAGACGGACTCGGCTTTGACGGATCCAGTATTCGCGGCTGGCAGGCCATCAACGAATCGGACATGCTCGTCATACCCGATCCCGCCACGGCATTTATCGATCCCTTTCTCGAAGAACCCACCCTCGTGATGATCTGTAACATAGCCGATCCCATCACCAAAAGCGGCTATTCGCGCGACCCGCGTTCGGTCGCTCAAAAAGCCGAAGCCTATATGCAATCCACAGGCCTTAGCGATACGGCATTTTTTGGTCCAGAAGCCGAATTTTTTGTCTTTGACGACGTGCGCTTTGGCGAAGGATCAAACCACGCCTTTCACAGCGTAGATTCAATTGAGGGCTACTGGAACTCGGGCAGAGATGAAGGTCCCAACCTCGGTTACAAACCCCGCCACAAAGAAGGCTACTTCCCCGTGCCGCCCCACGACACGCTACAAAATATACGCACCGAAATGGTGCTGACAATGGAAAGCGTTGGCATTGATATTGAGGTTCATCACCACGAAGTGGCAACCGGCGGTCAGGGCGAGATCGACATTCGATTCTGTCCGATGGTCACATGCGCCGACAGAATGACCCTTTACAAATACATTGTAAAAAACGTGGCGCACAAACACGGTAAAACCGCCACCTTTATGCCCAAACCGCTTTTTGAAGACAATGGCACGGGCATGCACACACATCAGAGCCTTTGGAAAGGCGATGAGCCCCTCTTTGCCGGATCGGGATATGCGGGCCTGAGTGAAATGGCTCTGCACTATATCGGTGGCATTCTCAAACATGCGGATGCACTGATTGCATTGACCAACCCGACCACCAACTCGTTTAAGCGTCTGGTACCCGGTTATGAAGCACCGGTCAATCTGGCCTACTCGCAGCGCAATCGCAGTGCTGCAGTACGCATCCCAATGTATTCTCAAAGTCCCAAATCCAAGCGTGTCGAATTTCGGTGCCCAGACCCGAGTGCCAATCCCTACCTGGCTTTCGCGGCCATGTTGATGGCTGGCCTGGACGGCATTCAAAACAAAATTGATCCAGGAGAACCACTCGACAAAAACCTCTACGATCTCGAACCCGAAGAAGCGGCATCCATTCCGCAGACACCGGGTTCACTGTCCGATGCACTCGATGCACTCGATGCAGATCACGACTTCTTGCTCAAAGGAGATGTCTTTACCGACGACGTGATCGAAACCTGGATCGAATACAAGCGCGAAAACGAAGTTGACGCTATCAACCAGCGTCCTCATCCACACGAATTCGCACTTTATTTTGACGTGTAATATTGTAAGACATTTCTATAAGTACATAAAAACAGGTGGTCATATTGCGACCACCTGTTTTTTTTATCCTGGCCTTCAACCCTTCTCAATCTCTCAACTTCGTCTTCTCATCCCACCTCACCAGATCCAGATGTTTTTGTGAAAAACCAATCGCATCCCGAACATCGGCACCGCGCATGTCGGCATTGTCAAACTGGGCTTTGTAGAGATCGGTTTTTTGCATGTGGGCGCGCTGGAGATTGGCCTGGCGCAAATCCACTTTGACGAGATCGGCCTCCTGGAGCTTAGCACTTTGCAGGTTAGCCCCTTTCAAATTGGCATCGGTCAAATCCGATTTTCTGATATCGGTTGTACGCAAGATGGCATTTTCAAAATCCACTTTGACCAATATGGTCTCTGACAAATTGGCCCTGTAAAAGTTCGCATTTTTGCATTTGGCTCCGCGCAAATTGCATCCCACCAGTTTCGCTTCCTCAAAATTTGCGTCTTCCATATTTACACCGCTGAGATCAGCCAATTCCAAATCAGCTGGCGATGCCTGCACGCCCTTCATATTCGCTCTTGTGAGGATCGCATTCTGCAAGAACGCCCCGCTCAGATCGGCACCTTCGAGGTTTGCATCGCGCAAATTGGCCTGTAAAAGACGCGCGCGCTGTAAGTTGGCACCCGATAAATCGGCATCCCGCAACTGCGCGCCACTGAGAATGGCTTCGCGCATATCGGCATGTTGTAATGCAGCATTTTGCAATTCTGCTCGGTTTAGATTTGCACCGGCCAGATCAGCGCGCGCTCCCGTTGTCCCATTGGACGCTATCCAGGCCTGATGTCGTGCAAGGATCTCGCGCACCTGTGCAGGTGAAAGAGTTATGGGCATGTGTTCTCCCTTCGCTAAATTCTGATGACTTCGTTTTCGGTTATGATCAAATCCATCTTCACATCGTGTGGCTCGGCAGGCACGCGATCTATGATCTGAAAACCATAAGATAAACCGATTCGAACTGCTTCAGTCCGTACCAAAAAACGGTCGTAATATCCACCACCCGATCCAATCCGATGACCCAAGCGATCAAAAGCGATGCCAGGAACGAGGATCAGGTCAATAGTATGAGGTAACAGCACCATTGGGGGATTTGGAACCGGTTCGCGCAAGCCATAATGTACAGGCCGCAGATCGCTCAATCCCGCAATCGCTTGAAAATCCATGTCCCCTTCTTCCCGAGTAATGGGTACTCCCACCCGCTTGCCGTTGCCGATTGATTTTGGGATCACTGTTCTTGTATCCACTTCATTTTTTATCGAGACATAACAGGCAATACACCGTGCAAGCTGGTATGCTGGCACATCGACCAACCGGCGATAAATACACAAACTCTTCTCGCGAATAACTCGTTCGGGCATACGAATACGCTCGGCGTGAAGGCGACGTTTCAGATCTAACTTTGTCATAATAACAACACAACGGAATAATTGTCACCGTAGGGGACGGCCCTTGTGCCGTCCAGAATGATTAGTTTCTCGCTTCTCACTTGACTTTAATAAATTAAACCGTTAAAATTTCACAACATTTTTAATGATATTTTATTGGCGTTTGAACGGCAAGTTGAATTTTTCATTATAATAATATGAAAGACACACACATAAACGGCTCGCGCGGTTGTAATCAGCTTCAAGACAGGCTAAAAGCGCAAGGCAACCTGCCGTCGCACATTGCGATAATTATGGATGGCAATGGACGGTGGGCGCAACAGCGAGATTTGCGCCGTACAGATGGGCATCGATCTGCCCGCGAAACCGTGCGCGATATTGTGCGTGCCTGTGGTGAACTCGAAATAGATATTCTCACCCTGTTCACCTTTGGTACAGACAATTGGCGGCGGCCCTGGTCAGAAGTGTTATCGCTGATGCAATTGTTGCGCGACTGTTCACACGAAGAGCTCAACGAATTGCAGGAAAACAACGTGCGTCTCATTGCAACGGGCGATACGGAGCGACTGGTCAAGCACTCGCGTAAAGCACTTAAAAATGCCATTCGCGAAACGGCTAACAATACGGGGCTTACGCTTAATCTCGCGTTGAGCTACGACGGTAAAAACGATATTCTTCAAGCCGTGCAAAGCATTGCTATCGATGTCGTGCAGGGACGCATTTCAACAGACGCGATTGATGTCGATTTATTTTCTCAACGCCTTTATACAGGTGGTTTGCCCGACCCCGATTTGTTAATCCGCACCAGCGGCGAAGTTCGCTTGAGTAATTTCATGCTCTGGCAATGTGCTTACACCGAGTTCTGGTTTACAGATGTACTGTGGCCCGATTTTAAGCGCGAGCACCTCTATGAAGCCATCCGCAGTTATCAAAACCGAGAACGTCGGTTTGGCAAAACAGGACTTCAATTGCGCGATGAAACGCTCGCAAGCAAAACCAATGGGTCTTCGGAGGACTTGTGGCAAAGTCCAATCTAATTCAGCGCGTGTTGGCAGCCGCTGTTTTTGGCCCAGTTCTGGTGGTGCTATTCTGGTTGGGTGACTATTGGCTATTTGTAATGTGGTGTGGTGTGGTCTCTGTAGGCACCTGGGAATTTTATCGCATGCTATCTCAAAAAGGGCTGCAACCCTGGACGAAATTTGGCATTGTTATATCCCTCTCCTGGTGTGTTGTGGCATTTGTCATTGGGCCAAATGCTTTCGCGTCTTTTTTTCTCGTACTATTGCTTTTGATGTTTAGCGTAGCTCTGTTTCGAGACACCACAAGCTATCGCATGCTCAATGCGGGAGGCACGCTTTTAGGTGTGCTTTACGTCGGTTTTTTGGGCAGTTTTGTTCTCATAGTGAGAAATTCATTACCCTTTGGTGCGTCAGAACTTGCTGTTCTCATCTTACTGGGGATTTGGGCCAATGATACGATGGCCTATTTTTTTGGACGGTGGTTTGGTCGATGGCACCCCTTTCCCACCATCAGCGCGGCAAAGACTGAAGCCGGATTCATCGGTGGTCTTCTATCTGCTCTTCTCGTCATAGGACTTGGCGCGCAGGTACTTGAATTATTTGATATAACCCAAAGCCTCATACTCGGCCTTCTCATTGGCATTGGGGCATCTTTGGGGGACCTCGTTGAATCCATGATCAAACGCGATATGGACGTCAAAGATACATCGGACTTGATTCCCGGGCACGGTGGCGTGCTGGACCGCTTTGACAGTGTTTTTTTTGTTTTTCCGCTTGTTTATCTTTATTTTCAAATAGTAGCCAGTAGCCAGTAAACTAAATTTTATGATAAAACGCGTTGCCCTTCTTGGATCCACAGGCTCTATAGGTACAAACACACTGCGTGTTCTGAATAGCCTACCCAACCGATTTGAACTGGTGAGTTTATGTGCCGGAAGCAATGCCGAGTTGCTGTGTGAACAAGCCGAGCGCTGGCGCCCTGAGCGCGTTTGTATTGCCCAGGGGGCAAAAGAGGTGCAGGCGCGTCTTGCCCCACTGGGCATTGAAGTACTCGAAGGCAGTGTGGGCTTACAGGACCTATCAGTCGATCCCGATGCCGACCTGATAATTAACGGCCTGGCTGCAGGCGTGGGGCTGCGCCCTACGCTATCTGCTGTGCGCGCGGGCAAAGATGTGGCAATTGCCAACAAAGAGACGCTGGTTGTCGCCGGGCATCTGGTAACTGCCTTGGCCAAACAGACGGGTGCCACATTATTGCCGATTGACAGTGAGACAACGCCGCTGTGGCAATCATTACAAGAGACGAATCGAGAAGAGGTCAAACGCATTTTACTGCCCGCCTCGGGCGGTCCCTTTTTTGATTATACGCAAGAACAAATGGCGAGTGTCTCACGCGATCAGGCACTCAATCATCCCACCTGGCAGATGGGACCAAAAATTACGATTGACTCGGCTACATTGATGAATAAAGGCTTTGAAGTAATCGAAGCGCAATGGTTTCTCGATTTGCCAGTCTCGAAAATCGATGTGATTATTCATCGGCAGTCTATTGTGCATTGTCTTATAGAATACGTGGATGGCGGCATGATGGCGCACCTGAGTACACCCGATATGCAGTTGCCAATTCAGCAGGCCCTGGTACATCCCGAAAAGCTACCCACACAGGTTGAACCACTGGACCTGACAAAGGTTGGCACATTGAGTTTTTTTCAGCCCGATACAGAGCGATTTCCCTGTCTTCAATTGGCATATCAGGCCGTAGAACAGGGCGGAACTGCGCCCGCTGTACTCAATGCTGCCAATGAAATCGCCGTGTACGCTTTTCTCGATGGCCGCATCGGATTTCTCGATATCCCTCGTGTGATTGCACAAGCTCTTGATGAGCACGAGGCATACGAAGATACCCTCGAAGCGGTTTTTGATGCGGACCGCTGGGGACGAGACCGCGCAAATGAGCTGATTTGTTCACTTGAATCATAGAAACGAGGTTTCCCGTGATCGTCGATCTTCTCTACTTCTTTTTTGTTTTGGGCGTGCTGGTTTTTGTACACGAACTTGGGCATTTTTTGGTGGCCAAAAAATCGGGCATCAGGGTTGAAGCCTTTTCACTGGGATACCCACCCAAAGCCGTGGGTGTGCAAATTGGTGAGACCGAATACTGCCTTTCGTGGTTGCCATTAGGGGGATATGTCAAAGTCGCTGGCATGGCCGATTTTGGTCACGAAGAAAGCCAGGGAAAACCCTGGGAATTTCAGTCCAAGCCGCGATGGATTAAGATGGCAGTGATGGTTGCCGGTCCGGCGATGAACTTTTTTCTGGGCTTTTTACTATTGCTAATTTTGCGTATGGCGGCAGGTGAATACGCTTTTTTGGACGATTCACGCGTGGGTGAAGTGAAGACAGACTCGCCCTTCTATACGGCTGGGCTAAGGCCAGGAGACCGCATTTTGACCGTTGGAAATACAGCGATAAATGACTGGGAAGAAATGTCAGATGCGTTTCTCCTTCACGCCGGTGACGTCGTGCCCGTTGAAATTGAACGCACACCTGCCTACCAGACAGACAGGACTGAGCGATTGACGATTTCTGTCGATTTGACCTCCCCCCCTCGAGAAGGACTGGGACTGGGATATTATATGACCACAGAGGTCGGAGCCGTAATGCCCGGAATGCCAGCTGCAGAAATTGACCTGCAACCGGGCGATGTAATTACATCGGTCAATGGTGTCCCGGTGACGATGTGGTGGGAGATGAGCCGCGAGATTTCAGCGCAACCCGGTGTGGAAATCTCTTTGACATGGCAGCGCAATGGCGAAGAGATGACGGCGCAGATTATTCCCTCTTCTCAAACTTTTAATGGCGAAACAGTAGGCCGCATTGGCATTGATTCGGCCTCCAAACGCAACCCCATTCCCTTTTTTAAAGCCGTGCGCCGCAGCGCATCAGAAACCATCATTTTGTCAACGGCTATTTTTGGATTTGTCAAAGACCTGGTCATAGGACAACAATCCAGCAGTGCTCTGGCCGGGCCTGTGGGCATTTTCCAGATGGTGGGACAAAGTGCTGAGCGCGGTTTTTCCTATTTGCTGTGGTTTATGGCCATGCTCAGCATTAACCTGGGCGTGCTCAATCTGTTACCCATTCCCATGCTCGATGGTGGCCATCTCACCATTCTTGCGGTTGAAGGCATTATACGCCGAGATTTATCTGCGCGACACAAAGCCTGGCTTCAGCAAGCCGGATTTGCATTTTTGCTCTTCCTGATTATTTACGTAACCTTCAACGATATCGGGCGCATTTCCGGATGGTTTGGAAACTAAAGCTCTTGATATACCAGAGATTGAACGACAAAATCCCCCGCAAAAATGTGGGGGATTTTTTTATTTCTAACCAACTCCCCAGCCTCTCGCTTCTTTGTGTCCTTGTGTCTTTGTGTGAGGCCCTGTCATCTCTCACCTGTCTTTCCCGTCTTTTGAAATCCCTTCATCTCACGCTCTGCGTTCTCGCCAAATCGCTGCTGAATCAGGGCAATGAGCGCATCCCATTTTTCGGGGTGATCCCGACGATCTTTGAGAAATTTCTCAATATCGCCTTGTGTAACACCATGGCGTTTGAACAATTTTTTTCGTTCCACCAGTAGCGAGTCGGGTGCGTGTACATAACGGCGGTGGAGTTCCATCGCATCTGAAAATAGCTCAATAAATTTCTTATCCGATAGCTTTGGCGATGGAGCGATCGCGCATCCAACCGCACTGAGCAAAAGGCACCAGAGGAGCAGTTTTTTCATAATAGAGTTCCAAAGAGGTCCTTCCAAAATTCCCTCAAAAGACGTCACAATAACGCATAGATATAAATAACCTATTTTTCTACATAAAACAATTGACTTTTGAAACGCGAATTACTAATTTAAGCCAGGTGGTATATTGTGGTGGGTTGTGGTGACTGAAAATTTTTGTTATATCACTTTGTAAAATAATAATTTATCTCCCTCAGGCTTCTCAGATGGCCGATAACCGCCCCACATTTTTTGGCGAATTTGAAAATATCCCCCTGGATGCTAAGGGCCGCTTAATTGTCCCTGCACCATTGCGGAACGCACTACCCAATGGCGTAAGTTCCATTATCGTCACGAAGTTGTTTGATGACTATTTGATGGCATTTGATCCTTATGAATGGCGGCGGCGCATGGATCAACTTCGCGACCTGGGACACTCGCAACGCAATGAAAGACAATTAGTTAGGGCAATGGCGGGGCGTGCATATGAGGTAAAACTCGACCGCCAGGGGCGCGCATTGATTCCACGAAAGCATCTGGATTTGGTCGGTATTACAGATCGCGCAACGCTGACAGGCGTTGTGGATTGTATTGAAATTTGGGATCCCGATAAGTATAACGAAGTTCAAAACGACGTCGATATAGAAGCCATAGCAGAAAAATTAGAATGGTAAAGAATATTCCAATATTTGGAATAAATATTTGGAATAAATATTCGAATTATCGACAACAAAATTAAAAACAATAAGTTATGCACAACAAGGCCCCAGAGTATCACGTCCCGATCTTGGGGCCAGATGTGTCAAAATATCTCATAACCGATCCCAATGGAATTTATGTCGATGCTACCCTGGGCGGAGGTGGACACGCTGAAATTGTGCTCAAGCATCTGGGACCTGATGGCAAATTGATCGGCATTGACCGCGATCCCAAAGCCATCGAAGTCGCGGCAAAACGCCTGACCCCATTCAAAGATCGGGTTTATACAGTGCAAGCACCATTTTGGAACCTCCGACACATTTTGGCAGAACAGGGCCTTGCGACAATCACGGGCATTGTATTTGATCTGGGTCTCTCATCTCACCAGATTGACAATGCCGACCGAGGGTTCAGTTTTCAGCAACGCGGTGCGCTCGATATGCGTATGGGACCCGATGCAAAATGCACGGCCCGCGAGGTGGTTAATTCGTATTCGCAGAAAAATTTGACCCAGGTCATCAAAACGTATGGTGAAGAACGCGCTGCTGCCCGCATTGCCCGAGCAATCTGTGAAAACAGACCTCTTAATTATACGGACGACCTGGCCGATGTAATTGTGCGGCACAGCTATGGGCCTCGAAAACAAAAGACCCTTGCGCGAGTATTTCAGGCACTTCGCATTGAGGTGAACGACGAATTGACACATCTTGAAGACGCGCTCCAAACGGCTATTGACCTGCTCAAACCCGGGGGGCGCATTGGCGTTTTGTCTTATCATTCGCTGGAACACCGCGCTGTCAAACGGATTTTTGGACTGGGCACGCGCGATTGTATCGGGCCTGTTGATCTGCCCATATGTGCCTGTGATCGTGTGCCCGTATTGACCTTGCCGAAAAAGCGAGTCATTCGACCAAATCGGGTGGAAATCGCCCAAAACCCACGGGCACGCAGCGCAACGCTTCGCGTGGCACAACGTCTCGGTGTTTCCGCTCAGCCCTGGTTATGCCATCGAGGACCTCTGTCGTGACTTCGGAACCACGCCCACCCTGGGGGATTTATCGCTCTGGTTTTTTATCGGTCATTCTCCTCGTTGCGGGATTGCTGATTTATATGTGGGGACATGTGCAAACTCAGAGTCAGGGACGTGAAATTGATCGGTTGCGTGCTGAGCGAAAAAACCTTTTGCATCAGCAAGAGCGACTCCTCGCACGCACAGCGAGTTTGAAGCAGAGCAATCGCATTCGCGATATTGCCGTTCGAGAATTGGGGATGGTGTTCCCAAGTGAGCCACCGAAAAATTTGTATTTGAGTCGATAATGAATATCCGCTTAAGAATAATTGCGCTTTTCGGTATGGGATTCGCGCTACTTTTGGCGTTTCGACTGGTTTCTCTACAAATCTGGTCAGTAGAGGCATACACAGATCAAGCGCGCAGTCAGCATGTCAAGAAACGGGTTCTACTGGCAGAAAGAGGACGCATTTTTGACCGGCGCGGCCGAGTAATGGCGACAAATTTCGAATCTCAATCGTTCTTTCTCAATCAAATATCCGATAAGGACAGCCTGCGCGCGCTCGCCGTTCGGTTTTCTCGACAGTCTGGGCACGATGAAGCAGCTCTCCTGAAAAAGGTCGATCAATCGCGCTCCTTCGTATGGCTCGCTCGTCAGGTCATTGATGCGCCTGCCGGATTGCCAGAAGGGATCGGTCGCATTGTCGAGATGCGGCGCAATTATCCCATGGGGACTCTGGCGGGTCAGGTATTGGGATATACCGATACCGATGGCCTGGGAATTGAAGGGATTGAACGCGCTTTTAATCCAACCTTGAGAGGTGAACCAGGGGAATTATCCGCACGCGTTGATGCGCGAGGTCAAATGCTCAGCACGCTCGGCGCAGTTCGACAGATGCCAAAAAATGGCGATGATATCACCCTCACCATCGATGTCGATTATCAGGCCATTGCAGAAGAAGAATTGCTAAAAGGCATGCAGAAATTCGATGCCAAAAGCGGCATCGCCATTGTGATAGAACCCCATACAGGCGAAATTTTAGCACTGGCAAACGCGCCTTTTTACGATCCAAATGATTTTTCAAAATCAGAACTCTGGGTACGGCGCAATCGGGCGGCGACCGATCAGTTCGAGCCAGGTTCGACCTTTAAGATTGTAGCATTTGCCGCCGCGCTTGAAGCCGGTTTGGTTGAGCCAGAAGATAAAATTTTCTGTGAAAATGGCAGAATGCGTATTGCTGGCGGCAAGGTGCTTCGAGATTCTCATCCCAGCGGCTGGCTGACCGTGCGAGAAGTGATGGAAGAATCGAGCAATATCGGCACAGCTAAAATTGCGCGTAAAGTGGAAAAAGGTCCCTTATTTCGCCAGATACGCTTGTTTGGCTTTGGCTCCAAAACAGGTGTGGATTTACCGGGCGAAGTCGGCGGTCAACTTCGGCATCCCGATGCGTGGTCTGCGCGATCTCTCGAAACCATTTCCATTGGACAAGAGATCGCCGTGACCGCCCTTCAGGTCGCCTCTGCTTATAGCGCGATTGCCAATGGGGGGCGATTGATGACGCCGCGTATTTTTTTAAAAGCTTCTCGCAAAGATTCCACAACGGCCGAGGGATCGCCCAGACCAATTCGACAGGTGATATCGCCTGAAACAGCGCGTACTCTTACCAGTTTTCTCGAGGGTGTTGTCAAACACGGCACCGGAAAAAATGCGCGCATACATGGTTTTCGTGTCGCCGGAAAAACCGGAACAGCGCAGCAAGTGAAAGAAGGACAACGTGGATATGATCCCAATCGCTACATTCCGTCTTTTGTGGGGTTTTTGCCCGTCGAACGCCCCGAACTGCTGTGCCTGGTGGCTATAGATAGTCCCAAAAGGATTCACTGGGCAAGTCTGGTTGCGGCACCTGTTTTCAAACGTATTGTACAGCGAATTTTGAGCCTGCGGCAAACCCCTCTGCGCCATAGTGCTCCTTTGCTCGATGAGCAGCCACCTCCGCCTCCACGCGCCGACATCCATCTGGTGGGCCTTTCGCGCAAAGCTGCAACAGATGCTCTGAAACGCCTGGGAATGACCTATCAAATTGCGGGTGAAGGAGACCGCGTTGTTGGACAGCATATCGACATTGAAGAAAATAATGTCTCGTTGTTTTTGGCTTCTGCACCAATCGCCGCCCCCGATCGCCGCACAGAAGCCAAAGGTCCAGAGTCGCTTTACATGCCCGATTTGCGCGGAGCACCCGTGCGGCAGGCAGTTGCACAACTGACACAGTTGGGGTTTCAGATCAAAATTTCGGGTAGTGGACGGGTGATCGCACAGTCGCCCGAACCGGGAGTACCCGTAAAACCGGGAACAGTGTGCACGGTCGAATGCAAACGAGAAAGCTGAGATATGCGCCTGCGAGAATTGCTATCCGACGTGCCAGATGTCGTGAGGGTACGCGGAAATAATCCCAATATCGGGGGTATTGCAACCCATTCGGGGGGTGTCAAAGAAGGCGATGTATTTGTCGCGCTCAGTGCCGATGGCGACATTGCAGATCGACATCCATTTATTTTCCAGGCGATTCAGGCGGGTGCTCGAGCCGTTGTTGCCGAACGCGATGTTGATGTAGGGGATACGGCTTTTGTTCAAACGACCAACACGCACCGCGCACTTGCACATATTGCCCGTCGTTTTTACAACAAGCCGAGTGAACAGTTGAAAATGATCGGTGTTACGGGCACCAATGGCAAAACATCGACCGTTTATCTCATCCGCGCGGTGCTTGATGCGGCTGGTTTTGCACCGGGTTTGATTGGAACTATTGAACACGACCTCGGCACAACACGCGAAATATCGCACAATTCTACGCCGCAGGCACACGACTTACACCGTATGTTTCGCGCAATGGTTGATGCGGGATGCCGGTCAGCCGCGATGGAAGTGACCTCACACGGACTGGCGCAAAACCGCGTGTTGGACATTGATTATGAAGTTGCGGTATTTACCAACCTGACGCGCGATCATCTGGATTATCACAACACGCCTGACGCCTATTTAGCTGCCAAGGCACGGCTCTTTGACAATCTCAGATCGGATGCTTATGCAGTCGTCAATACAGACGACGCAGCATCAAAAATATTGATGCAAAAATGTTCGGCACACTTGTTGCGCTATGGACGCGCAGAAGATGCGACAGTGCGCATTTTAGAGGGTAGCACTTCACAAGACGGTACGCGACTTTGCTTGCAAACACCACACGGACTGATGGACCTGGAACTGGAACTTCGGGGTGATTTTCAACTGTACAATGCCACTGCGGCTGTCACTGCTGGCCTCGCATTGGAGATCAAACCTGACATCATCACAGATGCATTGCGAGAAATTCGGATTCCGGGTCGTTTTGAAGGCATTGATTGTGGGCAAAATTTTGGGGTATTTGTCGATTATGCACACGCGCCAGATGGACTAAAAAATGTGCTTCAAACCGCGCGCGCATTTGCCCGAGGACAATTGATTTGCGTATTTGGGTGCGGCGGGGACCGCGACAAGGGCAAGCGCCCTGTGATGGGTGACCTATCGGCGCGATTGGCCGATCTATCTGTAGTGACATCAGACAATCCTCGCACTGAAGACCCCAATGCCATCATTGCCGATATTTTGCCCGGCCTGGGCGATGCCCCGCACATCGTTGAACCCAATCGCCGACGGGCAATTGAAAAGGCCATTGCAAAAGCGCGAGCGGGCGACTTCGTGCTCATTGCGGGCAAGGGGCATGAAAATTATCAGGAAATTAATGGGATTAAAACCCCTTTTGACGATCGGGAAGTTGCACGGGAAATACTCAAGTGCAAAGTGGGGTGATGGGTTATATGGAAGGATTAACGCTATCAGATGTAATTGAATCAACCCGAGGCCACTGGACCGGACAGGGTGATCCCACCGCTATTGTGCCAACAGGAGTCAGTATTGATACGCGGACACTCAAACCGGGCGAAATTTTCTTTGCACTGCCCGGTGAAAAGGTCGATGGTCACCAATTTTTGGACGCTGCATTTGCCAGGGGAGCCTGTGCTGCAGTGGTCGCCCGATCTGGTGCTCGAGAATCGTGGCAAGCTCTGATCGTCGTCGATGCACCTGATTTAGCCCTGGGCGATCTGGCGCGGTTTTATCGCAGGCGTTTCGACATTCCCGTTATTGGCATTACGGGTAGCAGTGGCAAAACCACGACCAAAGATATGGTCGCTGCTGTTTTGAACACGCGGTATCGGGTTTTGGCGACACGGGGAAATCTCAATAACAGACTGGGAGTGCCGCTCACCTTATTTAACCTGTCGGCACATTGCGATGTCGCAGTTATTGAAATGGGCATTACCGAACGCGGTGGCATGCGCTATCTGTGCGAAATTGCGCAACCGACCATCGGCATGATAACCAATATCGGACCAGCACATATCGAGTTTTTCGGCTCTGTAGAGGGTGTGGCAAAAGCCAAAGGGGAACTTCTGGAATATCTAGACGAGTCTTCTATGACTATCTTGAATCTCGATGACCTGTTTTTGTCCAAGGAGCAAGCAAAAGTTAAGGGGAGACTCCTGGGCATTGGCATCGAGCAGATATGTCAGTTTCGTGGGGAGGGACTCAAACTGGATCAGAAGGGCTTTGGTCATTTCTCTCTACAGGGCCATTCTTTTCACCTGTCAATTCCGGGCAAGCACAATGTGTATAACGCGCTAATGGCTGCAACAGCAGGTTGGGCACTCAATGTGCCCCTACAAGATGCGGCAAAAGCACTTGAAAATTTTACGCTGACCAAACTGAGAAGCCAGGTGCTGGAACACAATGGGATTCGCATGATCAACGACACGTACAACGCCAATCCCGCGTCGATGCGGGCAGCACTTGAGACCCTATCACAAATTGAGGTGGATGGTCGGCGGGTCGCAGTGGTGGGCGATATGCGCGAATTAGGGGCAATGACCCACGACGCACATCGGGCGTTGGGGCGCGAAGCGGGCAATCGCCACATTGACGCACTTTTCGCATTGGGTGACCTGGCACCGGTGGTCGTTGAAGGGGGGCGCGAAGCAGGTATAGATCAGGCGTGGGCTTATGCAGACCAGGATGCGTTAACCGGGGCATTGCAGGCTTATTTGAAACCCGGAGACTTGATGCTCATCAAGGGATCACGCGGCATTGCAATGGAAAGAATAGTTACAGCGTTGGGATTTGAAATGTAGGGCGCGTCAGCTATGACACTGACAAACGAACAAAGAGATGATCGAACCTGGATCTTGCTCCTACTCATTGTGGTTATGCTGGTGGGCTTTGGTACGGTGATGGTGTATAGTGCCAGTTCTGGATTGGCGCAACTGCGATTTGACAACAGCAATTTTTTTCTCAACCGCTGGGCCATTCGCATGGCCATCAGTCTGGCGGTGATGGTTCTGCTAATTCACATAGATTATCGAGTCTGGCGAAAAAAAGCGCGTTTGATATTGGTAATAGCTTTTGGTTTTTTGCTCGTGGTACTCATCCTCAAGTTATTTGGCATTGGCAAAGTGAGAGGTGCGTATCGATGGATACCATTGCCGGGAGGGCAATTCCAACCCGCCGATATGATGCGCGTGGTGCTGGTACTTTACCTGGCCGATTCCCTGACGCGCCGCCAGGAAGTGATTGAAAATTTCAAATCGGGCTTTTTACCCCATGCCGTGGTAATCGGCACGGCAATGGTGATGATTTTGATACAACCCGATTTGGGTACAGCGGTGGCGATTGGGATAACCTGTGCATTGATGCTCTATCTTGGCGGTGTGCGGTTGCGACATCTTATGGCAACGTGCGCGGGTCTTTTGCCCATTTTGTATGTGATTGTTTTTGTTTTTGGGTATCGCCGCGAGCGCGTGATGACCTTTCTCTTTCCCAGCGACGATGTACAAAATACGGGCTATCACCTCGCGCAATCCCTTCTCGCCCTGGGCAGTGGTGGATTTTGGGGCACGGGCCTGGGACAGGGCCAGCAAAAATATTTCTTTTTGCCCGAGCCTCATACCGATTTTGTATTTAGTATTGTGGGTGAAGAGCTCGGTTTGTGGGGCACCATGCTCGTTTTAATTTTATTTTTAATTTTTGGGCGGTGCGGATTTCGCATTGCCCGCAAAGCCCCTGATACCTTTGGTTTTCTATTCGCTTCTGGTATTACCATTACGATTCTGATTTATGCTCTGATCAACATGGGTGTGGCTACCGGGTTGCTGCCTGTCACGGGACTTCCCCTTCCCTTTATCAGCTACGGTGGTTCATCCTTGATGTTTACACTCTCCGCGACAGGTGTGCTCATTGGTATAGGACGGACGAATACTCGAAACAAAACCCGTCACTCACCTGCTGCATCGCAAGTCGTTCCCCGGCACGCGATGTACAGACAACATCACCTCATCATTCCCCGACGTTGAACGATTTCAAAATGGTCTCATTCGACGCTGGAACCCGGGTGCATTTTATCGGTATTGGTGGCATAAGCATGAGCGCGTTGGCCGAATTGCTCGCCGCACGAGGATGCCTCATTTCGGGTTCTGACCGGCAGGATTCGCCGCTCATCCGGCGTTTGGAACAACTCGGCATTCCCGTGCGCATTGGACATGCGCGCAGTGCCATCGCTGGAGCCGACTGCGTCGTTTACACATCGGCGACGGATTCTGAGAATCCCGAAAGAAAAGCCGCGCGAGAAAAAGGCATCCCCCTATTGCGCCGCGCCGAATTGCTCGGTCAACTCGTGAATCCACATCCCGCGATATGCGTGGCAGGTACGCACGGCAAGACAACCACAACAGCAATGATTGCGACCATGCTCATCTCCGCAAACCATGCCCCAACAGCTCTTGTAGGGGGTGTGATTTGCGGTTGGGAAACCGCGTTACACATTGGCAATGGCGCGCTCTGGGTGGTAGAAGCCGACGAATACGATCGCTCTTTTTTAACATTAAAACCCAAAATTGCCGTGGTGACGACGCTGGAAGCCGATCACCTCGACTGTTACGAAGATATGAACGACATTCGCGCGACTTTTGAACAATTTGTCAATACCCTGCCCAACGATGGCTGCGCTGTATTATGTACCGACTCCCCCGAGATACGCCTGCTCAATCTCGACGAGCGATACGAAAAAATAACCTGCGGTTTGACAGGTGGCGATCTTCGTGCAACAAGCATTGAACAAGATGGTTTTGGGATGGCTTTTGACGTGTTGGAAAAGAATACGCGGTTGGGGCGCATACGCCTTCAAGTGCCGGGCAAACACAATGTGACCAATGCTCTCTCAGCACTTGGGGCTGGCAAGTATGTCGGCCTCAAGTGGGAAGAAATTTGTCGTGGTCTCGAAGCATTTCGAGGTGTTCACCGTCGGTTTGAAATACTCGGCGAAACACAAGGTATCGCAGTGGTTGATGATTACGCCCATCACCCTACAGAAATTGCCGCCACACTTCAGGCTGCGCGGGCGGGATGGTGCGGTCGCCTTGTGGTCGCTTTTCAACCGCATTTGTACACCCGCACGCGGGATTTTGCACCCGATTTCGCCCGAGTGCTACAACGGGCCGATCGCGTGTGGATCACCGATATTTATCCCGCGCGGGAAGAACCCATTGCGGGCGTTGATGGAAAGTGGCTTGCCGATCAAATTCCCGACGCAAATTACGCACCCGCACTAAATGATCTAAAAACGGCATTGTTAAACGACTTGCGCGCTGGCGACTTGCTACTGGTTATGGGTGCTGGAGATATTGAAACAGTTGCCCGCGATATTTACCAAATCCTTAGAGAAATATAAGGCAATGTACAATGTACAATGTACAACGCGATTTGCTCGCGAGAGAGATTCAACGCCAATGCCGGGGAAAGCTCAAGCGCGATGAACCCCTCGCCAAACACACGACATTTGGGTTGGGCGGTACTGCGGACCTCTTTTTTGCACCCGCCGATCTCGGTGATCTGGCCATTGCTGTACCACTGATCAAAGACGCCGGGCTTCCGATTTTTCCGCTGGGTGGGGGAACAAATACCCTCGTGCGCGACAGCGGATTCCGCGGGTTGGTCATTTCACTGACAGCGGGCGCGCGGCGCATTGAGATTGGGGACGACGAGGGCGTCATACAGGCTGGCGCGAGCACGCAGGTAGTATCTCGGCAATGCCAGCGAGCAGGCAAAACAGGATTGGAATTTGGGTGCGGGATTCCCGGCACCATCGGCGGCGCAATATGGGGCAATGCCGGCGCCTGGGGAGGCGAAACGATGGATCGTATAAACTGGTTGCGCGGTATAGACCTTAGAACGGGTCGGGAAATTCACCTCGAGCAATCCAATATTTCTTTCGGATATCGACACACTGACTTGCCCGGTGATCTGCTCATTGTCGAAGCAGGATTTCGACTTGCAGAAGGCGAACCCAAAACCATTGCCACCGAGATGGAACGCATGTTGGCAGAACGCAAGAGTACACAACCGTTATCAAACCGCAGCTCGGGGTGCATTTTTAAGAATCCACCGGGGCATTCTGCGGGAGCACTCATCGACAGTGCTGGATGCAAAGGAATGTCGATAGGGTCAGTGAGAGTTTCGGATGTACACGCCAATTTTATGGTCAACCTCGGAGGGAATTCCACCGAAGACGTGATCGCGCTGATCGCGCGGGTTCAAAAGCGCGTTTTTCAGGTTCACAAAATTGAGTTGGAAACAGAAGTAAGGATATTGGGTGAATAATGAACTTTTTTCAGGAGGATTTTATGTCTGGGTATAAACCAATCTACATATCTCACAGGTCTGAAAATATACCGGACGCGGTGAACACGACCCTGAACGCAACACCTACACCGAAGAAGCGTCCGCGAAAACTCGCACGCTGGGTAATTGTTATGACACTGATGAGCCTGCTGGTTGTGGGCATCCAAAATGCCTATTCATCGCTGGCAGATTCGGACTTCTTTCTCATGACACATATTAGAGTCCTCGGCAACTCCCTAATATCTGAAGCCGAGGTCGTGACTCTTTCGCAATTGCAGGTGGGCACAAACCTGTTTGCCTGTGATATAAAATCTGCAACAGAACGCGTGACACAACACCCAATGGTCAAAAAGGTGTTGCTACATAGGGAATTACCGGAAACACTGGTCATTAGCATCGAAGAACGTCAGCCTGTTGGGCTGTTGAACACGCCCAAAGGTTTGATGGGACTGGATGAGTCCGGCAAAATTTTTCCCCTGTCCCCTGCAGCGCAGGTAGATTTGCCCATTCTGACGGGTGTTGATTTGCAAAGAGATAAGGATGGCTCCTGGGCAAGTGCTCTGGCGGGATTTGTGACGGAATTGCAAATCCGTACACCGGCGTTTTGGCGCGAAATTTCAGAAATCTGCACGGACAATCCCTATTCTGCTACGGTTTATCTGGTGGCCGATGATCTGGCCCTCAAAATGCGTTTTGAAAATCCCGAAAAGCAGATTCGAAATTTCCGTGCCTATACCCAGACTACATCTGGACTTGGCACAGACCTCGCGTATATTGACCTGCGCTATCGAGATCAAGTAATCGTAGGAAGGCAGCAGTAGTTCATTAGTGAAAGGGACCCACAAGATGGATCGAATTGTTGGACTCGATATTGGCTCCACCAAGATCTGTGTTGTTGTAGCTGAAGTAGAAGATGACGGCACGCCCAAAATTACGGGATTGGGCAGTAGTCCCTCCCATGGCCTAAAGCGCGGTGTGGTAATCAATGTGGAAAAAACCGTGCAATCTATCCGCACTGCTATAGAAGAAGCGCAGGAAATGTCGGGTACGCGCATTGGTGCTGTTTATGCGGGCATTGCCGGAGATCATATTCGCAGCGTGAATACGCGAGCGGTTGTGGCCGTGTCGGGATCAGACAATGAGATTACAGCCAATGATGAAGAACGCGCGATTGAAGCAGCCAAAGCGGTATCTATTCCCATGGATCGGGAAATTGTTCATGTGTTGCCACAATCTTTTGTGGTTGACGATCAGCCCGGTATTAAAGACCCCATTGGCATGTCGGGCGTGAGACTCGAAGTCGATGTACACATTGTAACCGGCGCCGTAACTTCAGCACAGAATATCTGCAAAAGTATCCGTCGCGCAGGTGTAGAGGTGGTGGACCTGGTGCTCGAACCCATTGCTTCGAGTTATGCGGTATTGACACCTGACGAAGAAGAAATGGGCGTGGCATTAGTCGATATCGGAGGGGGCACGACCGATCTGGCAGTATTTTACGACGGTGCTATACGCCATACAGCCGTTGTGGGATTAGGGGGGACAAATGTGACAAACGATATGGCTATTGGTTTGCGAACGCCCTGGAAACAAGCCGAAGCCATGAAGATAGAAAGTGGCTGTGCATTGCAATCGCTGGTCAGGCCCAACGATATGGTCGATGTGCCGGGAGTTGCCGGACGCCCTTCTCGCCAGGTGTCTCGGGCGAAAATGGCCGCGATTATTGAGGCGCGTATGGAAGAAATTTTTGGTCATATAAATCAGGAGATTCACCGCACCGACTATGCCGATCTGCTGGGGGCAGGCATCGTGCTCACAGGTGGCGGTTCAATGCTCCAGGGTTGTGCTGAACTGGCCAAAGAGATTTTTGAATTGCCCGTGGCGATTGGCAAACCCCGAGGGATAACGGGGCGGGCCAATGCCGTGAGTGAACCGCTCTATGCCACCGCTGTTGGGCTGGTGCAATTCGGGCTGTTTCACCAAAATGGTAATTTTATATCCGATGAAGGCGATTTTTTTGATTCAATTTTTGGTCGCATGAAACACTGGGTTCAGAATTTTTTTTAAAGAGCTTCTGTCTTTACTTAATGTTGTGTGTTGCATGTGCTCGCATACACATCTCCCGTTGTATGTTTGGGTTGGGCTAACTGATGTTTAATAGCCGATCAATTTTTATTACTTGTTAACACAGGGGGTTCTCATGGTTACATTTTCCATTGTTGACGCCGATAGCCAGGCCAAAATCCGAGTCGTAGGCGTCGGGGGGTCAGGTGGTAATGCGATCAATCGCATGATTGAGTCGGGATTGCAGGGCGTTGAGTTTATTGCCATCAACACCGACGAACAAGATCTCGAACTTTCACAGGCACCTAATTGCATTCAAATTGGGCGCGATGTGACAAAAGGGTTAGGCGCGGGTGCCAATCCCGAAATTGGCGCAGAGGCTATTGAAGAAAATCGCGACGAGGTGGCCGAGGCATTGACCGGATCCGATATGGTTTTTGTGACCGCTGGCATGGGGGGCGGCACGGGCACAGGTGCTGCACCCACTGTCGCCGAAATTGCTCGCGATGCAGGCGCACTCACTGTGGGCATTGTGAGTCTGCCTTTTAGAATGGAGGGCATGCCGCGCATGCGCAATGCTCAAGCGGGTATTGATTCCTTAAAAAGATCTGCGGATACGGTGATTATTATTCCCAATCAGCGGCTTTTAGAAATCAGTTCAGAAAATACAACATTGACAGAGGCGTTTCTCATCGCCGATGATGTTTTGTTGCAGGCCACGCGGGGTATTTCCGATTTGATCACCATACCCGGCGAGGTGAATCTCGACTTTAATGACGTGCGCACGGTAATGCAAGCCGGTGGCGATGCGCTGATGGGTACAGCCGAGGCTTCGGGCGAAAACCGGGCTATTACAGCAGCCGAAAAAGCATTAAACAGTCCATTGCTCGACAATGTATCTGTTGCAGGTGCTCAGGGGGTGCTGGTGAATATTTCGGCCAGCAGCGAACTGAAGCTGTTTGAAATGGATAAAGCTGTGAATCTCATAACCGATGCCGTGGGCCACGAAGCCAATATTATATGGGGCACAGTGCTCGATGATAACCTCGGGGACGAATTGCGCGTCACAGTTATTGCCACGGGCTTTAATACCGGTTCACCACCGAAGCCCAATGCGAATATTTCTTACTCGAAATTCACACCCGAACCTCCTGTTAGCACAGATATCCCCGCCTTTATACGCAAAATTGAATCTGAGGATGCCGAGCCTACAGCGACAGAGGAAGAAGTCGAGGAAAAATTCGAGAAAAAATTCGAGAAAAAATTCGAAAAAACATCTGAGGAAAAATCCGAGGAAAAATCCAAAATCGACACCATATCCCTAAACGATCTGCAATACCCCACATTTCTTCGCAGACAAAGGCAACAAGAAGGGTAAAAGGTAAGACGTGAGATGTAAGACGCAAGACGTAAGCTCCCCCTTGCGTCTTATGCCCCCCCAAAAACAAGCATATATCTACGCAATTTCCGCCGTCTTTCTGTGGTCAACGGCGGCCACGGCATTTAAGCTGTCGCTGCGTGTTTTAGATCCTATTCAACTTTTGTTCTATGCTGTCCTTGCGTCGTCCATTGTTCTGGGCTTAATTATAGTGGCTCAGGGCAAATGGTCGGCGATTTTTTTGTGTACGAGACGACAGTATTTGCAATCCCTCGGAATGGGATTGCTCAATCCGTGTGCCTACTATCTGGTATTGTTGCGCGCTTATGACCTGCTGCCCGCGCAGGAAGCGCAGCCTCTGAATTATACCTGGGCAATAGCACTGGCACTATTGTCCATTCCCCTTTTGAAACAGAAATTGACCTTCTGGGATGTGATCGGCGGGATGGTGAGTTATGCAGGAGTGTTTGTGATTTCTACTCGGGGAGATGTAATGGGATTTCGATTTTCCAATCCCCTGGGTGTGGGACTGGCCCTTTTCAGCAGCTTTTTATGGGCACTGTACTGGATTTACAACAAACGGGATACGCGAGATCCGGTTGTGGGAATGTTTTTGAATTTTGTTTTTGCATTGCCTTTTGTGCTAACAATCTGCATTGTATTTTCAACTATTCGGATCAATATACTGGGTTTGTACGGCACTATTTACGTCGGATTATTTGAAATGGGCATCACATTTGTCCTGTGGTTGTCGGCGATGAAACTCACTGATCATACCGCGCGAATCGGGAATTTAATTTTTTTATCCCCATTCTTATCACTCGTCTTTATCCACTTTTTGGTGGGAGAAAATATATTTCCCTCCACTTATGTCGGGTTGACGTTGATCATTGCAGGCCTAATTGTACAGCAAAAAAAATCTCAGGGTGTTGCCTGAACCGCTTTACACTTTCCACAAATATTAATCAAGGAGGGTTTATGTCTAAAAGTCCAAATATCCTGATTTTGCACAGTGACGAACACAGTTTTCGCTTTTTGTCGGCTCGTAGCCACGAACTGGGCGGTGAACCCTGTCATACGCCCACATTGGATGGTTTGATCGCACAGGGCGTCAATTTTGACGCTGCCTATTGTCAGATGCCTCTGTGTACTCCAAGTCGTATTTCGATGCTTACAGGGCGACACCCTCATCGGTGTGGCGCGTGGACCAATGGGTCGATTTTGGACCCCGATTTGCCCACATTTGGCAGTCATTTTCAGGCCAATGGATATGAAACAGCGGTCGTAGGCAAAACGCACCTGGGCGGGTCTTTACAACACGCCGGATTTGGCGCGCGGCCCTACGGCGATTTTGGTGGTCCGTGTTCTCATCAGCCCGATCCATTGGACAAAACAGAAGATGGTTTGCGGACGCGCACAGTCGATGCGGGAATCAGCGAGGTGCCCGAATCCCTCCTGCAAGAAAATATGATTGCGCGCGAATCGCTTGCCTGGCTGCGCGAACATCGCCATGCCAATCCCGACAAGCCGTGGCTGGTCTATACGTCATTTAGCCGCCCGCACTTCCCACTAACTGCGCCGAAGCGTTTTTTCGACCGCTATTATCCCGAAGGGGTGACACCACCCTGGGTGCGCCGCACAGGCGACAGTGCCGACCATCCAATGACCCTGGGCGCGATCAGGGGATTTCGCACCGACGAGATAGCTGAAGATGAAATGCTGAAAGCGCGCGCAGCTTATTTTGCGGCAGTCGATTTTCTGGACGAAATTTTGGGCGATTTTCTCGCCTTGCTCGACCGCGATGGATTTTTGGACAATACGGTCATTGTATATACATCAGATCACGGAGAACTGGTGGGCGAACACGGGATATGGTGGAAAAATACATGGCACGAAGCCGCCGCCCATGTACCTTTTATCTGTTCGCTTCCCGAACACCGCAACGGTAGCCTGAAGGCGAGAGAAATACGTACACCCGTAAGCCTCGCCGATCTCTTTCCCACACTCTGCGGGTTGGTGGGTCTAAATTGTCCAGATGAGCTGGATGGTGTGGATTTGACGGATGTATTAAAGGGAGAAACGAGTTCTGCGCTCGATAACCGTGCGGGCGTGATTACCGAATCGACAAATCCGCGCTGGGGCAAGGGCACGGAGTTCCGAATGATTCGCTCCAGACAGTACAAGTATATCGCATTTCGAGATTGTGAAGACCTCGCCTTCGATATGGAAACCGATCCCGACGAGCAATGCAATTTGTTGAAAGATGATCCCGACAATGCCGACTTAAAAGCATTGCGAGAAGCCGTACTGGATGGATTTGACTTCGACGAAGTAGAAGCCCTGCGCGAAAAGCAAACCGCTGAATTGCGTGCCAAATATCCAGCGCGTGTAAAAATGCAAACTCCCAATCAAATTCTGAGGGGCGACGGCAAATTGGTCGAGGTCGATACACCTCTGTACGCGCCCAAAGTGATCAGCGATGATCCCGCACGAGACTTTGACGATTATCTCGCTCGGTAGAATAGTTAAGCGTTCAACTTTTTTGGAGGTTGCAATGACAGCTTTTTCCCGCGTTTGTGAAACACCACCCGCTTCGCCTGATAAGATACAAGAATTTTTTTCATATAAGTTGCGATGTGAGACCGATCCGTTTGATGTGAATGCGGATCTGGAAAATGGAATCGATAGTTTTGAGTTTATTGATGTCCGCGATAAAGAAGCCTATCTCAACGGTCACGCTGCCGGAGCCATTCACATTGATCACAATGATATGACCGAGGCGCGAATGACCGAGTTTCCCAAAGACCGATTGATCGTGGTGTACTGCTGGGGACCGGGGTGTAACGGAGCGACAAAAGCCGCTGTGAAATTGAGTGCCCTGGGATTTTCCGTGAAGGAAATGATCGGCGGGATTACCTATTGGAAAGAGGAGGGATATCCAGTAGTATCAGGTATTTAGGACATGGCTTGAGCTTGGGTGAGCAAGTGATTAAAGATGTGATCGAAGATCGTATTGGGCATTTTTTCGGGATGGAACTGCACACCGATAATGCGACCATCCGGCGTTTCGATGCCTTCTATGACTCGATCCTCACTACGAGCACTTATATTGAGTTCTCCGCCAACCGTCTCGAGACCCTGAAGGTGAAAGCTATTGGTCGCACATTCGGTCTTGTCCAGAATAGACGAGAGATGGGAATCGGGATCAAGCGAGACCGTGTGGTAAACGGGATCTTCTGTGCGATTGGGTGAATGCGGATCGACATCGCATTGTATTTGAATATCGGCATAGATCGTGCCGCCATATCGAGCATTGATAAATTGCATGCCATAGCAGATGCCCAAAACGGGCATCTGTTTTTTTTGCGCGTATTCAAAAGCGCGAATATCATTTTTATAGCGCGTGGGCACAACCGCAGGCAGGTCTTTGGGCAACTTGCCAACCAAACCCTCGGTAATGCCGGGACCGCCTGTGATAATCAGGCCGTTGAGCAGGGCAAACAGTGGCGCGAGCGTTTCCTGTTCCTCCGTCATAGGCAAAATGAGAGGACAGCCACCCGCGCGTTCTACCGCAATCACATATTCGTGATTTAGTGATTGCTGTTTGCTTTTCGAAAGAAAGCTGGTCGTAATACCGATTATTGGACGTGACATTTTAAAAATTGGGTAGAATTGGCAACGCTTTTTGCTTGATGAATGCACAAATATGTGACATCATGGAATGAAGAACAAGGTTAAAATATTGCAAAGCGAACAGATTATAAAGGACTTGAACAGGAGACGGAAATGGACGCAGAAGATAGAGCGGCTGTTGAAGCCGCATGGAAGAACGGCGTAGGCGTCTTACACAACTTGCTCTCGCAAGATGAGCTCGATGCAATCCGCCGGGAGTTAGAACAGGCATATCTGGATATGGATATGGGACCGGGTGAACCCGGCAGCCGGGACAGTCTGCGAAACGAACCGCTGTTAAATTACCCCGCTCTGGGCAGCTTATTTTCTCATCCTCGCATTTTGGGGATCGTATCGGCGATCCTGGATGAGCCGCAGCCTTTTCTTTTACAAATGAAAACCAACCGGTACACGCCAGAATACAAAGGCGTGGGGCGACACTCAGACGGTAGCCAGACGGATCTCGCCACGCCCTTTCAGTGGCTGGCAACAATGATTTATCTGGACGATATCGATGTCAACTCCGGGGCGTTGACCTATGTGCCCGGCACGCATTTGTATCATTTTGCATCTGTGTGTGACCCGGGCCGAGTTCTGCCCACAAAGGAAGATATTCAATCGGGTCAGTACATTCCAATCAACCTGAAAGCGGGCAGTGTCGTCTTTCGCATACCAGAAGTCTGGCACGGCGTAGTGCCCATCCATCGGTTGCGACGATATATCACCGGTTTGTACACATCTCGGACAAAGGGAAATGCGCCGCTCAAAGAGCGGATACAGGAGGTCCGGAAAAGCCGAAAGCAAATCTCCGAAACATCCATACCCGAGCACGTCAGGGAATACTGGCAGTATTGAGCAGTGGATCAACCCAAAAAGCGGTCCAGCACATTCTTTGTAATCGCCGAAATCGACTCATCCACCGGTAGAGAACTTGGATAATTGATCGACCCCACCGAAAACACCTCTCCTCCGCTCTCGGTGCGGTGATATACGACCTCCGCGCCTCCCTCATCGGGGTTTAAGCCTTTGGCCAGCAGTTGTGTGTTTTTTGGCGAACTCTCTGTCATCTTATCCGTTTCGTGTCCAGATGCACCGCCCGGACACCGCATATGCAGACACTTCTCTCCAAAAATATCTCCCGTCTTCAGGCCTGTCCCCTCAAAGATATCGTGCGCCCCATCCACCACCCGATAAGGCGCGCCAGTCATAATACCCGTCTCCGAACAGGTTATACCCAGCAGATTCGCCTCTGACTCGTGAAACAGATGGAATCGACTCTCCAATCCCAACTTCTGCAGATGGCTGAACCCCCCGCCTTTATCTCCATTTCGCACCACCATCGTATATTCATCCGTAAACACCACCTCGCAATTCAGACCATTTCCACCCAGATACATCAGCTTGCCGCCCCGCTCAAACACCCAGGTCTTCAGCTTATAGTACATATCCGCAGACCAATACTCCGGATGCGTGCTGATGATCAACACCCGGTAATCGTCCAAATTCAATACCCCGGAATGGAACTGCGTCTCCGCATAAAAATCGTATCCATATCCCTCCCGCTCCAGCCACCCCAGCAACCGCCACTCCGCCGGGGCCACATGGCAGTTCGACCTTCCCTCAATCGGATCGGTAATCCGCTCCTCCTCTGCAATAAAATTGATCGGCTCAGGCCGGTCAAACGACAGCGGTGCATATTCCTTTGAAGTAAAAAGCAAATGCCTGGGGTCCGTATATCGCTTGAGATCCATTCGCGCATTCACCGTGGGCCTGGGCGGAAATTTCTCCGCATGGATATAATTGCTGCGCCCCCCAAAATTATTATACGCATTCCAGTTTATATTCGACGCCAGCACTGCAACGTCGGCACTCGGCTTTGCCGGTGCGACAATCCACGGAAACGAAAAAAACACACCTGACTCCGTTTTGGCGTGCAGATAATACAATCCCGACCGTTCGGGTGCTGTTACATATTGCTTGTGTGTCGGGCTGGTATAACCCTGTGCATTCCATTGAATACCGGTCTGCGTATAATCCCCATCCGGCGTAATTTGCATCGTCGCCCGGGGGCCGTGTTCATCGTACCAGCCAATTGGACGCACCAATTCTTTCTGCCACCCATACCGCCACAGCGACAGCTTGTACGCCTCCACCGCGTGTACCCTGAACTCTGACAGCTGTCCAGCCTGTACCCACTTTGGCCACATATATCCCAGCAGCCCATCGGTCAACAGCCGGAACTGATAGAGGACCTTAGTCGGTATCTTAAGCGGTACTGTTTTGAAGCCATAACCCGGCTTGTAAAGTGTCACTCTATACTCTCCAGGAGGCAAATCCGCATAAACCGCTCCGGTCGCCCGCGAACGCGCTTCAAATGACCCCGCCTCGCCTTCAAACTCTAGCAACACCTCTGGCACTGCCACATATCGCTCATCGCTCACATATCCAATCAGCATATTGTTCCCTTCTGTTCAGCGATCTATCCAGCGTGTGACCCGCTGAACAAGTCCATCAGGTCAGATCCTACACACACTCAAAACAGAAAATCCGCCCATCGTACGTCCCAACAAACAAGCCCCCTTCCACCACACAGGGAGGTGCTGTAATTGGCGACCCAAACGTCGCACGCCCCCGGCATTCGCCGGAAGCGGTATCTAAGGCGTACAAACACCCATCACATCCACAAATTAGAAGAAAGTCCTCGAAATGGATCGGCGCAGCTAAAATACTCCGCACGCCTTTGCGATAGGGAACCATATCCAGCAGATCGCCCCCCGTCTGGAACCGCCACAGTAGCGCCCCAGAATTGAAATCAAAACAGAGAGCCTCTCCCTCCGATGTGGTAGCATAGATCAGACCATCCCGCACGAGTAGTCCGGTCAGGTAACTGGACGGGAGGATAGGCTTATCCCACACGACCTCTCCCGAAATTGCCTGTAACGCGGTTAAATGCGATGTCTCTCCTGACGAGTCTCCCCCACTTATCAGCAAGTCTCCAGTCACAACCGGTGTTGGATATGGATACTCAACTCCCACCTGCTGTTCCCACGCCACATCTCCGCTTTGCCGGTCCAATGCCATCAGCCCCCGCCGCTGCACAAGCATGAGAAGCAGATCCTCATAAACCTGGGGGCTTGCGTAGCACGACCAGTTATCACTGTCTTCGACAGGTACATACCACTGCTGCTCCCCCGTTTTTAGATCGAACGCCGCGTAACCGGCCTTTGCCCCTGCGTACAACGTCCCATCTGCAATAACCGGAGACGTGTAAATCCAGCGGTCGGGATACCCGGGCAAATTCGCATGCCACAGCAGGCGGCCCGACGCCTCCTCCAGCGCATGCACCCGCCCGGTAACCGACACAGCCGCGCAGATACCGTCATCTACTGCCACGCTGTTTTTCACCGTCGCATCTGTGCGTGCATGCCACGCCAGATCCCCACTGCCCACCTCAATACAACAAACCCCGTTGCGGGCGGGATAGCCCTCGTCCCGCAGGCTCAACAGCAGCCGATCTCGCGCCTGCACGGGTGCCGCTCGGTGCAAGCCCCCTGGAAGTTGTTGCTCCCATCGAAGGCGCAGCCCTATTTCGTCCAACGACACCTCCACCGGCGTATCCTCGGAAGGTAGCGAGACGCCAGTGGATTTAAACGTACAGAGTTCCACTTCCGCCCCCTCCTCTCCGAACCGCACGACGCGGTAGCCTCTCGGCGACGTATCGATCCCGCCAAAACAGAACGACGGGGTTGCGGCCACAACCATCTCTTTGTAAGAGAACACCTTGCTGGAATGCCAGTGCCCGTGCAGTACCAGGCGGACATTATACCGGCTCAACGCCTCCAAAAATAAAACCGGCGGAGGCGTGTGAACCACCACCACGATCTCCCGATCCGTAGACTGTAGTGCCAAATCCGCCCAGAACCACACCTCCTTTCGCTCCTGGTCCTCAGGCGAAAAAAACGACTGCTCATTGGGATAAAACACAAAATGGCATCCCCCCCAATCAAAGCTGTAATATGAGGGACCGAGCACCGCTTCGAAATGCCGGGTAAACGTATTGCCTGCTTGAGAGACCCCCTCGTGGCGTTCCTCGTTCCCATCGTGCCCGCCGAACAGCGGGAAAACCGGCGTTGAAACCGTCTCAATTGCCTCTCGAAAGCGGTACAACTCCGCAAGCTCCCCCCTGTTCGTGAGATCTCCGCTCGCCACAATCATATCCGGATCGGCTTCCCCGACAAGTTGCTGTAGTGCCTCGACGAGAACCTCTCCGGACGTCAGCATCTCCCCTTCCGTCACAACGTGTGTATCGGTAATCTGCACAAGCGTAAACTGCCGTGCAGCCCGCTCAGGTGCAGGCTCAAGCCAAAAATCCACCCCATCTTGCGCGCCCATCCAGTTCCGTGTAGAAGAGTAGAACCCCGATGTTGTCCGAAAACCATCCGGAACGGTCACAAATACGAACCGGTGCGCCTCCGGTTCCACTGCAAGCGCGTACCGGCCCTCCTCGTCCGTCTGCACAATCTGCTCTCCATTGGAAACCAAAACACCTCCCAGACCGCGTCCAGACAGATCTTCCATCACCCTTCCTCGAACCTCAATCGCCATAGCGTACCCCTTTGTTTGCAGTTATAGGCAAAATACAATATTCACACCACGAGGCAAAACAAACAATGATTGCCTGCCATATAAAGATTGTGCATAATAGAATCGGAATCCAATATGTAACCTTCACAAAGGAAGGAAAATGAGTGAAAGACCCAATATTCTGTGGTTATCTTTAGAAGACACAAGTCCGCGATTTGGATGTTATGGCGATGACGTAGCACGCACGCCAAATCTCGACAAACTGGCATCGGAGGGATGCCGGTATCCCAATGCATTTTCAACAGCGGGCGTATGCGCGCCGAGTCGCGCGGCAATTATCACGGGCATGTATCAAACGGCCATTGGCGCGCAGCACATGCGCACGCGCCACACCAATGCACACGCGCCGCAAATGCCCACGCCCTATGACGTAGTACCGCCGCATTATGTAAAATGTTTTCCAGAATATTTGCGAATGGCCGGATATTACTGCACGAACAACACAAAAACCGATTATCAATTTACCCCGCCAATTACCGCCTGGGATGAATTGAGCGCACAAGCGCACTGGCGGAATCGTCCCGATGGCGCGCCCTTCTTTGCGGTATTTAATCGCACCGTAACGCACGAAAGCGGCATGTGGCCCGAGAAACGCCCAGAAGTAGAGACCGATCCAGATTCGGTCACGCTACCGCCCTATATCCCCAATACCCCCAAAGCGCGGCTGGCATTGGCGCGACATTACGACAACATCGCCGACAACGATGCGTGGGTTGGCGAAATGTTGCAACAATTGGAAGACGATGGATTGGCGGACAACACAATTGTATTTATCTGGAGTGACCACGGCGAAGGACTACCCCGAGCCAAACGCTGGCCCTATGATGCGGGCATTCGCGTACCGTGCATCGTGCGCTGGCCTGGTAAATTGGAACCAGGTAGCGTCAACGAGCGATTGGTGAGCATGGTCGATCTGGGGCCAACCGTACTATCACTTGCTGGTGTCCAAATCCCAGCCCATATCCAGGGCCAACCCTTTGCGGGACCAAAAGAAAAAGACCGGGATTATGTATTTGCAATGCGGGATCGGTACGATGAATCTTATGACATGATGCGCGCCGTGCGAGATAAGCGATTCAAATACATTCGAAACTATATGACGGAAAACCCATATTTGTTATGGATCCCCTATCGCAATCGACATCCCGCATTGCAGGAAATGTGGCGGCTCCATCTCGCGGGCGAATTAGAAGGCGTGCAGAATGTAATGTTTCAAAAACGACCCGTAGAAGAATTGTACGACACACAGAACGACCCGTTTGAAGTTAATAATCTCGCGGACGATCCCACACACGCCGAAACATTGAACCGCTTGCGCGGGGCACTGGACGACTGGCGCGAAAAATACGACGTATGGGGCGATGTTCCCGAAGATCAGATGGTATTTCGCATGTGGCAAGGAACAGAGCAACCGCAGACCGAATTACCGGTTTTTGTGCCAATATGTGAAGAAAGCCCCGGACGAGAGGCCGCGCCCGAAGGCGGAACCTTTAAGGGACCGATGATCGTACAATTTTACTGTGGCACACAGGGCGCGTCAATGGCGTATCAACTCGCGGGCGATGAACACTGGCGATTGTACACCGAACCCATTCGTCTGTCAAAAGGTGAGACTACAATTCGCGCAAAAGCCATTCGTATAGGATATAAGGAGAGTGAAGAAGTCGAAGCGACTTTTGTCGTAACCTGATCGTGAAAGGAAAGGCTTAATGGCAGAAGAAAAACATGATATCACAAGTACAGCGAGGATCATTTACATTCTATATCTGGTCGGCGTTGCTTTTGGTATCACGGGCCTGATTGGCGTTATTATGGCTTATGTGAACAGGTCGGATGCACCTGAGTGGCTGGCTTCACACTATCGGTTTCAAATTCGCACGTTCTGGCTCTGCTTGTTGTACGCAATCTTGATATTGGTGATAGCATTCGTGCTGCTGTCACCAATCGTGTTTGGCACAGGGGTAGTGATAATAATGGTTTTACCGGTCTGGTGGATCATTCGGTGTGCAAAAGGTTTGCAATATTTGGCACGCGAAGAGGCGTATCCAGATCCCGACGGTTGGTTTTTCTAAAACGCTGAAACAGGAGGTACATGGTGCGCAGGATGCAAATACTGAATAAGATCATTTCAGCACATGCTTTACTGCTCTTATTGGTGGGAGTGGCGATGATCTCTACATCGCCTGCACAAGACCTCATGGAGCGATTGCGAGAACGTATGGTAAAGACACAGATTGAAAACCGAGGGATTAAAGACCCCGCTGTCCTGGAGGCAATGCGAAAAGTGGAGCGCCACCAGTTTGTGCCCGAGTCTTATGCCTCACGAGCATACAGCGATCATCCATTGCCCATTGGCGAGGGACAGACCATTTCGCAACCGTATATTGTCGCGCTAATGACCGAAGTGTTGAATTTGAAGAAGTCGGATAAAGTGCTGGAAATTGGGACGGGATCGGGATATCAGGCGGCGATTCTGGGCGAGTTGTGTGACAGCATCTACACCATAGAAATTGTGGAAGTGCTGGGCAAGCGCGCCGCAAACTTGCTCAATACATTGGGATATGAGAATATCGACGTGAAAGTTGGCGATGGGTACAAAGGATGGCCGGAACACGCGCCTTTTGATGCGATTATCGTGACGTGTTCACCAACGCAAATTCCCCAACCCCTTCAAGATCAACTCGCCGAAGGTGGGCGCCTGGTCATTCCGGTTGGAAAACGCGATGCACAAGAACTCGTGCTATTGACCAAGCAGGAAGGCAAATTGCAACAAAATCACATTATACCTGTCAGATTCGTGCCAATGGTAGATTCCACTGGCGCGACGTATTAGGCGAATCAACGAACCCCGCCCAGCCTGCCTCCCAAAACCAGTGTGTATTCCATTCGTCTATTCGCGTTTTTTATCTCTCAACCCACTTATACGCAGCTTTTGAATTCTTCCAGAAAAATTTCTCCATCTCTTCTGGCCCCTTGTTCTCAATATAATGGGTAACAATATTGAGTACGGTCTCATAAGGAGCTGCGCGTTCGCACACGAGCCAATTGCTACCATAGACCAGGCGGTCTTCACCAAAAGCATGCCATAAAACATCGAGCGTGGGCACATAATAAGCCGGATCGTCGGGAGCGGGTTGTTGGGCTGCGCGTTCAACCATGCCAGACACCTTGCAATATACATTGGGGTATTTCGCAATGGTCTGAATACCCTGCACCCACTCGGGATCGGGCGCTTCACCCGTCACTTCAACATGCGCCACATGGTCAATAACAAGGCGCAGACTGGGAATTTGCTCGGCAATAACCGCGTTAATCGGCAACTGTTTGCCGTTGGTCATCAAATCGAGTTGCAAATCGCGATCAGCCAATTTTTGGAGCTGTGGCATAATAGCATCTTGATCTTCCAAACTGCCCCGCTGAAGACCCAGGCGAATCCCGCGATAGAGTGGATTGGCTGAAAAGCGGTCGAGATTCTTCTCAAAATCTTCCGTTTTGGGATCCAGACTACCCACAAACCCGACAATACAGGGATTATCTGCTGCGAGATCCAGAATCCACTGATTATCTTCAACCAGCTTGCTGGCTTCAACTACGACCGTACCCGTCACACCCATCTTTTCAGTGCGTTCAACAAAGTGGGGCGGCAAAATGGGGCGATAGAGCAATTCATTATCTTCGGGCGGCCAGGGAACGCCGCCGGGTCGGGTCGTATCGTAAAAATGAACGTGCGTATCAATAATCATGGATATATCCTTTCCGATCAAACAGATAGATCATTTAATTCCCGCCATTTTTCTCAGCACTTCGACAATGGCAGAATTGTCCTGTTCTGCAAGGCCGAGCGCGACGCCCGTGCGCAAAAGTTGGGCGTGCAACCCGGTTACGGGCAAAGGCGTTTCTGTACGCGCGCTGAGGTCAAGGATGAGTTCGACATCTTTTAAATGCTGATCCAATGCAGCCTGAGTGGTAAAATCTCCGGTGATCATTTTTTCGCCTTTAATATCCATTACGCGAGAATACGCACCGCCCATCTTAAAAACATCGAGCAGAACATCGATATCCACCCCGGTTTTTTGTGCGAGAACAAGACCCTCGGCCAATACCAGACGGTTGAGACCGAGCACGAGATTGACAATTAGTTTGGCTTCGGCACCTTTGCCCGAAGGCCCCATGTGAAAGGTCCTGAGAGAAAAAGCTTCAAAAATATCCGTACACAGTTCAAAAACGGGTAACGTACCGCCAACCATCACGAGAACATCTGACTCGCGCACCTGCTTGCTGGAGCCGAGAATGGTCGCATCGAGAAAGCGGATACTTCTGCTTTCAAGATGCCTCGCAAGCGCAGTTGACATCTGCGGATCGCCTGTGGTCGTATCTACAATAATTGCGCCGGGAGATGCCGCAGACAAAATGCCCCTCGCGCCTGTAACCACATCGTTGACAACATGGGAGTCGGGAAGCGAAAGAACGATGCGGCGCGCTTTATCGGCGACATCGGCGGGAGATTTGCAGGGCGTAAAACCATCGCCTTCCTGTGCCTTTATTTTTTTGGGATCAATATCATACCCCGCGATTTCTAAACCTTTGGCACGAAAGCGTTCAACAAGTGCTGATCCGACGAGTCCAAGACCGATAAGACCGAGCATGGGACCTCCTGTAAAAAATAATGAGCCGTATCGCGCACGGCATGATAATGTCAAATATTGAAACAAGGCGAGCCTTTGCAGGCCAGTGCTTCAAAAATACTGTACAATCCGATTCTTGCCAAATAAGAAAATAGTATTGAATCCCTGCGGGCATTGTTTATCTTAAGACCATACAATATGCCCTAAAACACTTAAAACAGGAGTTGTCAATGAGTCTGGAACCCATTCAAACACCGGATATAGAACGTCCACCAAAAGCATTAATCGACGCGTTATCACATATTGGTAGCGCCACAGCCAGTGGGGAATTATTTAAGCTGGGCATCCGCAATGCCCAGATGTTGGGACCCCTACCCCGAACACCGGGCAAATCAATCTGTGGCCCAGCACTGACGCTACAATTCATGCCCAAACGAGAAGATCTGCATTCATCGGGAGAATATCAAGGACCAGAAAGACAACTGCATCGCCATGTGTTGTACCATACACAACCGGGCGATGTGGTCGTAGTCGATGCTCGGGGCGACTTGAGCAGTGGCGTTTTTGGCGAGATGATGCTGACCTATTTTTGCGGTCAGGGAGGTCAAGGTGCAATTGTCGATGGTTGTATTCGCGATTTTCCCCATGCGCAGGAATTGGATCTCGGCTTATGGCTTAAAGGAACAACGCCCAATTTTCACGCGCAAACGAACATCTTCCCCCACGCCGTGAATGTCCCGATAGCGTGTGGTGACACACTTGTAATGCCCGGCGATATTATCGTTGCCGACGACGATGGCGTCGTGGTAGTGCCAATTAAACTCGCGCCTGAATTGGCAGAAAAAGCGACCGAACACGCCGAATGGGAAGTCTTTAGCCGAATGAAACTCGCCGAAGGCGGCGACCTGCGAAAATATTATCCACTCACAGATGAAGCGCGTGTAGAATATGAAGCGTGGAAAGCGGAACAGGGCGAGACATAAGACGTAAGCGGTCAGACAGTGTGGCACTTTACGCCTGCGCGTGTCTGGCCGCGCCTAAAATCCCCGCATCATCGCCCAGTTCAGCAGAAACAATCTGCACGTGTTCTTTTACACCAACAGTACCGCGATCCCGAAAAGTTCTCATCGCCGGATCAAAAATCCAATCGCCCGCCTGCGCCAATCCACCTGTTAGTGCAACGCGATCCACATTCAATACATTCACCAAACTCACCAGCCCCACACCGAGGAAAAACCCCGTCTCCTCAAACATCTGCATCGCAAAATCATCACCCGCCTCTGCTGCTTCAAAAATAACCTGTGTGGTCAAACCCTCAGCTTTCAAAGACGTATCCGGTTTTTCTCTATCAAGTCTTTCCAGCGTGCGGCGCACCATGGCCGTGGCAGATGCATACATCTCCAAACATCCAAAATTGCCACACGGACAGCGCGGCCCATTGTGATCCACTGTAATATGCCCCACCTCGGCCGCATTGCCATTAAACCCGTGCATAACCCGTCCCTCGCTAATCCATCCACCGCCAACCCCTGTCCCCAAAGTCACGCATAAAAAGTGCTCAACACCTCGACCAGATCCCAGCCATTGCTCGCCATAAGCCGCTAAATTTGCATCATTATCCACCACCACGCCCAGACCGAGCAATGCCTCCAGGCGATCCTTTAACCGCACACCGTGCATACACTGCAAATTCTCGGGCGATATAATCACACCGTCAAACGGATCTAATGGACCTGGCGCACCTACCCCTACCCCCTGTACCTCTCTCAGTGAAATTCCACCATCTCGCGCAGCCGCACGCGCACATTCAGCAATGCCTGCTACTACACCTTCGGCACCCAGGTGCAATTGCGTCGGTCCCCGCGCCCTGCCCACAATCTCGCCCGACGCTGTCACAAGCCCCGCACGCGTATTGGTGCCCCCTAAATCCACGCCAATCGTCACACTCATTGTTCTGCCCGCGCCTGCGCTACGGCATCTACAAATGATCTTGCCGTCGCCGTCAAAGATGCCCAGTCTTTATTATCCACAGCCGTCTTATCGACCATCGCGCTGCCAGCCCCCACAGCCACCGCGCCATTCTTGATAAACTCAGGCGTTGTTTTTGCATCCACCCCACCCGTGGGCATGAGCTTCACCTGTGGCAAAGGACCCAGAATATCCTTAAAATAAGACGGTCCCCCCACGCCAGCGGGAAACACCTTGACCACATCGGCTCCTGCTTGCCATGCCGTCAAAATTTCCGTAGGCGTAAACCCCGCGGGCATCACGGCCTTGCCATACCGCTTGCTCATCTCAATCACCGCCGTATTCAAAATAGGACTCACCACATATTCCGCGCCGGATAGAATCGCTGCCCGCGCCGTCTCCGGATCGAGCACAGACCCCACCCCAATAATCGTATCTTCCATCTTTGCCGACGCTTCTTCAATCACCTTCAGCGCACCCGGTACCGTCATCGTCACCTCAATCGCCACCACACCGCCCTCGCGCAACGCTTTTGACACATCCATCAACTGCGACGGATTATCTGCCCGCAACACAGCGACCACACCGCAATCAATAATGCGATCCACAGTACTTGACATTTTTCCTCCCTAAAAAAACCTCTCTCCAAAACGAATAAAAGGAGAGAGGCATTATATGTTATGGACTATAACCTACCCTATCACTTGTCAGACTTGTCATCATCCTTATAGGCATGTCTAATGGCCTGTACAGCGACCGTAATAATGCCAGTCATGAAGATCGCAAAACCTGCAATAAGGAACCATTCCCTCATAGATCCTCCAGTTTATCAATCAACCATCATGAGCGTTTTGACTTGCTGGACTTGTCATCCTTTTCGCTACCGTTTCTAACTGCCTGGACTGTGACAATGCCAATGCCTGTCATAAACACGAAAAAAACTGTAATGAGCAACCATTCCATCACAAATCCTCCAGTTTGTTGATCTTGCGATACGCCGATTTGTTGACCCATACAATGCCGATTGTGGTCCCGAAAGCCCCAATGGCACAGATAATCACAAGGAATGTAGCGGTTTTGTAGTTTTGTGCCAACCAGGCAACAAGGGAGATATCAATGGCAACCAATATACCAAATATAATTTTCATCCATCCTATTTCTTCTTTTAATTTATCAAGTTTTGCCATTTTTGCAACCTTGCCATATCCCCTTTTAAACTCTATCGTCTAATCCGCGCACTCTCACCCTTCATTGCACTCTCGGCTTCCGCGCGCGTAGCCCAATTCACATCGCCCGGGAACGTATGTGCCAGCGCAGAATAAGCACCTGCAAAATCCACGATATCCTGTGCTGGCTCGCCCTCAAGCATCCCGGCAATAATACCAGCAGAAAAATTATCGCCACCACCCACGCGATCCACCATCTCCAAATTTTCATAAATACGCGAGAAATAAAACTCACTGCCATCGTAAAGCAACGTGCGCCAGTCATTTAGCAACCCGGTCTTTGCAACGCGCAGGGTTGTGCCCACAAGCGTCACATTGGGATATTGCGATACGGCCTTGCGCGCGACATCTTTATAACTTTCGGGATCGAGCGCATCGTAATCGCCCGACGTACCTTCGGCTTTAAGCCCCATCGTCTTTTCAAAATCCTCTTCATTGCCGATAAGCACCTGCACATGCGGAATACACTTTGCAATCGTCTCCTGTGCTTGTTCTGCGCTCCACAATTTGGATCTGAAATTGAGATCAAAACTCGTAGTTACACCTGCATCGCGAGCTGCTACCAGCGCTTCTACCGTGGTCTCTGCCGCGCCTTCGGACAACGCGGGCGTAATTCCACTGACGTGAAACCACTTGCTCCCTTCAAAAACAGATGCCCAATCCACCATCCCGGGTTTGATATTCATAATCGCGGTATGGCCTCTGTCATACGTCACGGCACTCGCACGCGGCCCCACACCCACTTCCATATGATAAAACCCATTGCGTTCAAGCCCTACACCATCAAAATCCGTCCACAAAATATTGGACATATCCACCCCGTGCTCGCGCCCCTTGTTGCGAATAATCCAACCCGTCCAATTATCAACCAACCGGGACACCCACGCCGCCTTCAATCCCAAATGCGCGCAACCGACCGCGACATTGTATTCCCCCCCACCGATCTCGACATCGAGTTTACTCGCATTTTCCAACCGGCGGTATTCTGGCGAAGACAACCGAATCATCGCCTCGCCAAAAGTCACGACATCGTACATATAGTCCTCCCTAAAAATTAGCAGTCAGCTACTCATCCGAGCCGCCCAGAAAGCCCGCCATCCAGGCAAAACGCAACAACTCCAAAACCGCCACCAATGCTGATGCAACATAAGTCAGCGCAGCAGCATTCAAAACCTTGCGCGAAGCGGGGATTTCCTCAGGCGTCAAATATCCCCCATCGGCCAAAATCTGAATAGCCCGACTACTCGCATTAAACTCAACCGGCAGAGTAACAATACTGAAAACCACAGCCGCAGAAAAGAATACCATACCCAAAAAAACGAGTTCAAAAATGCTAAAAAGAAATCCAGCAATAATAAAAATCCACGACAGCTTCGACCCAATATTCGCAATCGGAACCAGGCTCGTCCGAAGAGACAAAGGCACATAGCCCTGCGCGTGTTGAAATGCATGTCCGGCTTCGTGAGCAGCCACACCAATCGCGGCTAAGGAACGATTCCCGTACACACTTTCAGACAGGCGCAACATGCGATCTCTCGGATCGTAGTGATCTGTCAAATGCCCATGCACAGGCTCCACGCCCACGGGCAAACCACCTCGACGCAAAATATCTCGCGCGACCTGATCCGCAGTTGCACCGCTTCGCGCAACAAATTCATCGTATTTGCGAAACGTGCGCTTCACCTTGAATTGCGCCCACAGCGTAATAGCTATTCCCACAAACATCACCATCAAACCTTCCAACATGACCATCTCCTCCTGAAACAGTTGTCAGTTATCAGTTATCGGTTGTCAGCCCTTCGCGTCTCGCTATTAACCAAATCTCTCCCCGACCTCAATGCGATATCCCCGCACAAAATCAGCACCGGACATCCGCTTTTTACCCGCCGGTTGCACCTCGTCCAGCGCGAGAGCACCCTCGCCCGTTCCCACAACAAGTCCTCGCTTATCATCTGCACCAATCACAGTACCCGCTTCTCCCATCCCCGTGTCAACTATTGCCCGGTGAATCTTCAGTAATTTGCCGCGCCAGAGTGTAAACGCTCCCGGAAAAGGATTGGTTCCCCGAATGAGATTGCGAATATCGCCAGCACCTTTTGACCAATCAATCCCGCCATCTTCTTTCTCTAATTTTGGAGCGCGACTCACGCCTTCATTCGTCTGTGGCACGGGAATAACAGAACCAGCTGCCATGCCATCAATAGCCTGAATGAGCACCTCAGCGCGCTTCACTTTCAACCGCTCATAAAGTTCGCCCGCCGTCTCATCGTCCCCAATTGCTACCTTTTGTTGAATTAAAATATCGCCAGCATCCACGCGCGGCGACAGTAAAAAAATGGTCACACCCGTCTCGGTCTCACCATTGATAATAGTCCATTGAATAGGCGCTGCCCCGCGGTATTTGGGCAACAGGGATGGGTGGACATTCACAGAACCCAATTTTGGAATCGCCAGCACAGAACGCGGCAAAATCAGAAAAGCCACCACCGCAAATAAATCTGGTTCCAGAGCCTGCAACTGAGCGTGAAAACTCTCATCTCTGAGCGACTCGGGCTGCAAAACCGGCACATCCAACCCCAGCGACGCAACCGCAGCCTTCACATCTGTTGGTTGCATCTGCTGACCCCGACCGCGTGGCCTATCTGCCCGCGTCACCACGCCCACCAGATCATGACCGCTTTGAGCCACACCCACAAGCGACGGCACCGCAAAATCGGGCGTGCCCATAAACACTACCCTCATCGCTATTTCACCTCTCTGCTATTTCTTCGCCTTGCGCTCATCCACTCTCGAAATAGACCCCCGCGACACCTCAATCTGCACCTCTTTGGCGACCTGGACGACCAAAATGCCCTCTTGCTCCTTAATCCCGGTAATGGTCCCATGCATCCCACCCGAAGTCACAACGCGGTCACCTTTTTGTAAATCGTCAATCATCCTTTGATGGTCTTTTTGTTTTTTCTGTTGCGGGCGAATAATCAAAAGATACAAAATCACAAACATCAAAATGAACGGAAACATCGTCACCAGCATATTGGGGGCTTCACCCCCTTCTGGCGCGGATTGCCCACCGCCAAAGGCAAAGGCTTTACCTGTAAACAACAAAACGCCCAACAATCCAACAAGAAACCCAGCCCTCCACTTAGCACAGATCTTGAATTTCTCCATCTCCATTTCCTTTGTAAAAATTTAAGAAGGTCCTCTGCCATTGTGCAAAGTCACCCTCGATAATTGCCTGTCTCATCTGCCGCATCAAATTTAAATAAAAATGTACATTGTGAATCGTAGATAACCGCAACCCCAAAATCTCTCGCGTATGATGCAAATGCCGAATGTACGCCCGCGTATAATTTCGACACGTATAACACGCACATTCCGAATCGAGCGGTTCAAACTCGCGGGCATGGCGCGCCGCGCGAATGGATAATTTTCCGCGTTGTGTAAACACCATCCCATTGCGCGCATTGCGCGTTGGCATCACGCAATCAAACATATCAATGCCGCGCATCACGCCCTGAATCAAATCTTCGGGCGTTCCACTGCCCATCATATAATGAGGCCGGTCCTCAGGTAAAATAGATACCACAGTCGAAATCGCTTCCCAGGTATCTTCTTTTGGCTCGCCCACACACGTACCCCCTATCGCGTAACCCGGAAAATTGAGCGCAACCGTTTCCTCGGTAAAACGCTCGCGCAAATCGCGGTACGTACTCCCCTGCACAATGCCAAACAAAGCCTGTGCGTGTCCCGCCAAACTCTTTCGCCCATATCCCTCATAAGCATCCAAACACTGCTTTGCCCAGCGCACCGTGCGCTCGCCTGCTGCCTGTGCGTAATCCCGCGAACTGGGATACGACGTACACTCATCAAACATCATCGCAATATCCGCGCCGAGCACATGCTCTATTTCAATCACCTTCTCGGGCGTAAACAGATGCGTTGACCCATCAATATGCGACCGAAACACCACCCCTTCTTCGGTAATTTTATTCAAATCGGCCAAACTATGCACCTGAAATCCGCCGCTATCCGTCAAAATAGCCCGATCCCAGTTCATAAACTCGTGCAAACCACCTGCCTCAGCCATTAAATCCATACCCGGCCGCAAATAAAGATGGTATGTATTGCCCAGAATAATACGCGCATCCAAATCTCGCAACTCTTGCTGCGAAAGCGTCTTAACCGTGCCCAGTGTACCTACCGGCATAAAAACTGGGGTTTCCACAATCCCATGCGGCGTGTGGAGAACCCCTGCACGCGCTTGTGTTCCGGTATCGGTGGCAACCACCTCAAACCGGAAGCCATCAACATCAATAACCCACCTCCAAAAACTCAAAAAACAATCGCTCAAAAGAAACGCTGCGCAATATAACATCCCGTCTCTTGTGCGTCAAGGATCAGAAGGATGAACAGCCTCTTCAGCCAACACAAATACAAACCCCTGTTCTGTCAACTCTGGTAACATGCGTTGCAATGCATGTAGTGTATTAAGTTTTGCATGCCCAATGCCAATCGCCGTACCTTCATGTCGTGCGCGTGCAGCGAGCCTGTACAGTCGTTTGACCACCGCGTCCTCATCTTCGACGATATCCAAAAACAACGCATTGCGATCACTGGGAATACTCATATCTCGCGCGATTGCATAAGCCACTGATTGGGGTGACGTGACACTATCTATAAAAAAGAAATTCCATCGTTTCACGACCTGCAACACCGCTTTCATAGCTTCAAAATTTTGTGTTATGCGAGACCCCATGTGATTGTTCATTCCCTTTGCATAGGGTACAGATGCAAGAGCATTTTGGGTCAACTCTGCGATCTTTTCCGGTGCGTAATCCGAAAAAATCGCATTGGGACCTGGATCGAGCGCTGGATAGTCTATCGGTTCCATAGGCAAATGAACCATCACGCCGTGATTTTTCTCAATAGCCTGTTGCGCTATCCATGTCGTATGCTTCTCTCCGGGAAAAATCGAAAATGTAATTGGCTGTGGCAACTCACAAAAAGACAGAACCAGATTCTGCTCCTGATATCCAAAATCATCGATCACAATGGCAATGCGCCCCGCGATTCGCTCGAGTTCTTCACTCTGTTCGAGCCTGAACAAATTGGTCTGTTTATCATTCAAACCCACGCGAAGCCACAACACATTGCCCCGTCGGTCTTCGCTACCTTCAATTACCATCCCACCCAATTCATGCGCCAGATGGGTCAAAGACAGATTGCAAACAGATAGTGGCAAAGCATCGGGCACTTTCGACTGCACTTCCCAACGCAAATGGGGATCCTCGCCTTTGGACAAACGCACCTCTTTAATCATTTCAGGAGGAACCCCCAGCCCAATCAACACATCTTTTGCCCGCACGACCATTGTATCGGCAAATGCAAGAACGTCTTCTGGACCGGCTTTCCATCTGGTTGGCTCTTCGATGGGAAGTACATATTCGACCGACTGTGGTCGCAAAAAATATGACCGCAGTCGCCAAAAATACGATCGCGGTAGCCAAAAATAGGCAACCAATCCACCGACAATCAGAATTATTATAGCACAGGGTACAACCCATAACCGAAGAGATCGCCGCTTGCGAGCCATTTTCAATGGTCTTTTTTCTGACAAACGTTTCGCCATTTTTTAGACTCAATAAACCTGAACTGGATCGGGAATAAAACACAATACAAAAATAGCCAGCGACGCGTACCCAAGCCACCGCCGTGCGGGATCCAATTCAACATTGGGATTTATAGGCGGCGGATGATGCCGTCCCATCAGCGCAGCCAACCCCAACCACACCAGCCAGCCGATCCAGCGGGAATCATACCAGGCCCTGAACATAGATTGTGCATCCCACCAGTGGTAAGGCGGTGCCAATAACCACATCAATGCCAACCCCACCATTGTCGCCCGAGAAATTAGCCGGTGTTTCCCGCCAAAAATCGCATAGACAATATGCCCGCCATCAAATTGTCCCATCGGCAACAAATTCAATACCGTCACAAACAACCCCAACCAACCCGCAAAAGCCACCGGATGCAGCATCACATCATAACCCTCGGGCAAATCACCGATAACGCTTGTACCCAACCAGCCCGACAAGAGAGAATCACCCAGAGTAAGTGCGCCTTCCGGTATATCTCGCACTTCAATTACTTCCGATATATGCAGACCAGCACTCAACGCAATCACAGACATCACAAACCCGGCAATAGGTCCCGACGCGCCAATATCGATAAGCGCCCGTCGATTCGGAATCTGAGATCGCAATTTGATCACGGCCCCCAGGGTGCCAATAAACGAAGGAAAGGGGATAAAATAGGGCAATGACGCGCGCACGCCCCAGCGGCGAGAAGTCACATAATGCCCCATCTCGTGTATGCCCAAAATGATCAACAATGTCGCGGAAAATGGCAAGCCATACACCAGATAACGCGGATCAACCAAAATGTGCCAGCTATCGGGCATAGATGCAAATTGTGGCGACATAAACACACCCGCCACCGTCGTCGTGTACACAGTTGCCAAAAACAACCCAATATGCAGTCTCAAATTATCCTGCGTCCTGGGCAAAGTCGTCCGCCTGGGAAAATACCGATTACCATTCAAATCGTCTGACACAATCACTCCTCACACTTCTCACCTTATCCCCATTGCAATGCGATGCGAATCGCCCAACCCCTGCGATGCAGGCACAAAAGCGTAATCTACCCGCCAGTTGCGCCTCGTGATGCCCAATCCAAACGACAACATACGCGTATCGTGCCCGGTTTGAATCCCACCGCGCAAAAACAACCTGTCCATCACCCCGTATTCCAAACCGAAATTTGCACCTCTGTTACCCACCTCTGGCAGGCGAAAATCGGCTGTTGTTATCCAGTTGCGCCAGGACCAGGCAGCCCCCAGGCGAAACACCTGGGGCAAAGGGATGCGCTCGCGGTCTAACTGCGCCATCCGTCCCAAATTTCGATACGACGCCCCCAGCATCAAGTTCTCAGACAGGCGGTACAACACACCCCCATCTGCACTCATCCCCCCCGCACTCTCTGGCCCAATATTTTCATGCAATGCCCGAACCGAAAACCCCACATAAATACGCTGCCCTATCTTCTGCGCATAAGACAGCCCCACATTGAGGTCATAAACACTAAACGTGCCCGCAGGCGTCGCCGTCGGCTCCCGTCGCGCTTCCAATCCCCCAGCCCCATAAACGCCCAAACTCAGCGCAAGGCCGCGTCTATTATTACCATAAGCCCAGCCTCCATACCCCTGCTTGATCCCCTGAAACGATCGGTGGTGCGCCAGGACAAAATGTTTGCCCTGCATAGCCGCCACACCTGCCGGATTCCAAAACGCCGCTGTCTGCTCACCCACCACTGCGGTCTGCGCTTCACCCATCGCAGCAGCACGCGCGCCAACCCCCTCGCGCAACAACACAAAACCGACCTTGCGCGCCGAAGTACTGGCCTCAGCAGAAAACAGACAACATGTCGCAATCAAAATGCCGAAAACAACCTGCTTCACAAAAACCTCCTACCTGTAAATGCTCCAAAACCCAGCGTATCGTACAAGATTAAGCAAACGGGCAAAAAGTGTCAACCGCCCATTCGTAAAATGGACCGTCTCAAGCTCGTAATTGACAGGACCTTATTTCCTAATTACATTGTGCAGACCCTCATAGCAATTCTCATTGGAGACATCATGGCACAAGCAGAAATTGGCGATCGCGTATTGATTTATTACAAGGGAATCCTAAAAGACGGAACCATAGCTGAAGGTACGCCTGAGAATGAACCATTTGAATTTACAGTGGGAGACGAATCTGTAAAAGACATATTCACGCGCCTTGTAAATGGCCTGGAAGAGGGTGATTCTCGCACGGTCATCCTATCTCCAGAAGATGCGTTTGGTCCCTATAATCCCGACTTTGTAATCGAAGTTGCGCGATCAAAATTTCCTCCTGATGCACTTCTCGAAAAGGGAATGCGTATGGAAGTACAATCCGACCCAAATGGTACACCCATCGAAGTATCTGTCAAAGAAATAACATCCCAAACCGTGACATTAGATGGCAACCATCCCTTTGCGGGAGAAGAAATTACTATGACGATTCAATTGTTAGAGATTGTGGTATAACCGTACGAACACATTATCGGAATTTTAGAAAAGACCATCCGTGAACCATTATTTTCGCGTCTCATTTATATTCAGAGGATCGAAATATTTGATGGAAAGGAACTTATCAAAGTGAAAATAGATGAGACTGCACAGTTCTGGAGGACTAAAGGACTTAGCGTTCGTGCATCCAATTGTCTGGCAAAAGCAACTATTGCAAACGAACAAGAGCTAATCCACAAGTTTACCACCTTTGATAGTCTAATTGCTCTCAGAAATTGTGGCAGGAAAACAGCCAAAGAAATAGGGACATTTATCACAAACTTAAACCTTGTCTGCGACTGCTGTCAAGAATCAGAAATTAACTCGTCCAATTCAAACGGTGAGCATTCGGCCAAAGCACAATCGGTCTTTATCCCACTTTTAAACATAAAAGTATCTGCCCATATTTGGGAAGCTCTTCAAAAAATTCCTATTAACAGTATCCGATGCAATAGTCGGACGAAAATTATGATCTATCTTCCTGGGGTACAACAACTTGCTGATATATGCCTATTTTCATCGGAAGAATTGTTGAGTTTTAGAAACTTCGGTCTCATCTCCTTGATAAAACTCCAGGAGTGTTTGATCGAAACAATTGAACAACTTCGGACTAATCCTCATGTGCTTGACCTGAGCGATGAGCATTCTATTGAAGCGCAATGGATCTTTCTCCCATTCCTGAATATGAAAGTATCCGGCAGCACCTGGAAAGCCCTTCAAAAAATTTCGATCCACAGTATCCCCTGGAGTTCTGGGACACGAAAATTGATCAGGCAGCAGGGACTACAAGTACTTGCCGATATATGCCTATTTTCATTGAGAGCACAGCTAAGTTTGAGAAACTTCAATATCTCTTGGAAATGGAAAGAACTCCAGGATCGCCTGACCGAAACAATTGAGCAACTTCAGACTAATCCACACCTGTCTGATTCGGAGCTCGACCATTTTTTTAAAATCTTTGTCCCTCTCCTGAATATGAACGTATCTACTCAAACATGGGAAGCCCTTCAAAAGACTCCTGTCAATAGTATCCGATGGAATAGTCGGACGCAAAATGTGATCGAGCAGCAAGAACTAATAGTACTTGCCGATATATGCCTATTTTCACCAGAAGAATGGTTGAATTTTAGAAGGTTTGGACATACCTATTTGACAGAACTCCAGGAGCGAATGACCGAAACAATTGAGCAGTTTCGGGCTAATCCTCATCTACCTGATCTGAGCGATAGACATTCTCATTCTATTGAAGAGCAATGGGTCTTTGTCCCTCTCCTGAACATAATAGTATCTGCACAAACATGGGAAGCTCTTCAAAAAATTCCGGTCAACAATATTCCCTGGGGATTTAGGACACTAAGTGCGATCAAGCAGCAGAGACTACAAGTACTTGCCGACCTATGCCAATTTTCACCAAGAAAATTGTTGCGTTATAGCAGCTTCTGCACCGTCTCTTTGAGAGACATTCAAGAGCACTTGACCGAAACAATTGAACAACTTCAAGCTAATTCTAATGTGCTCGACTCGAAGCTCGATCATTTTTTTAAAATCTTTATCCCTCTATTAAACATAAAAGTATCTGCCAACACCTGGAAAACTCTTCAAAACAGATATATTCATCAATCAAACTGGAGCGGTCGAGTGCAAAATATTCTCCTTGCACAAGACTTCAAAACACTTGCTGATATTGCCGAACTTTCCCCCCCACAATGGCTCAGATTCAGGAATTGTGGACGCAAATCTCTGGCCGAAATTCAAGAAACGGTCAATAAAGTTATAGCAAATCTCGATGTGCTTGAATCAAAAGGCAATCAAATATGAATGTACAAACTCCAACAAGAGAATGGATACACAAGACGGTGGATGGGCTTCCTGATCAAGAGACAGAACAACTGAAAGACTACCTCGAATTTCTAATGATGTGTTGTCCTACGCATCGGATGCGTGGTAAGACCTGACCAGCGTCAAGGTCGGATACGAAATCAGTTTCACGCGCTACTTCTACAAACCGCATCCGATGCGAAAACTGAAAAAATAAGGGCCGATATTCTGGCTCTGGAGCGGAAAACGGTGGGACTGTTGGGGGAAAATTCTCGGCGGGTAATGCAAGGTAGTGCCGTTATTGAACGCAGTGCTTTACAAGGACGGAATTTTTCTCCATATTAAAGGTAGCCTTTAATATGGATACAATCATGCGCCATGGTCAACGTAGCCTTTACTATGGCCCCGACAACCGCATATACGTAATGGAAAGTTTGCCATGACAGACTATTTTTCGCCCTCGACGCGGGCAGGCCGTTACATTATACAGCCGGAAGGTTACAGAGCTTTCCTTCCGGCGCCGTTGCCACCCGACCCGCCGCTTCAGATCACTGGGATGATGCAAACGCTGCTGTCAGAGGCTGACCGTGTCCTCGGACGCCTAGATGGATCAATCCAGACGCTGCCTAATCCGGACCTGTTTGTATATATGTATGTCCGGAAAGAAGCGGTGCTGTCGAGCCAAATTGAAGGAACGCAAAGCTCCTTGCAGGACCTACTGGCTGCCGAAGCCAATATTTTCTCACCCAATCAACCTAAAGATGTATCCGAAGTAGTAAATTACGTAAGGGCGATGAATTATGGTCTCAGTAGGCTATCGGAACTCCCCGTATCGGTTCAGTTGATACGTGAGATCCATGCTGAACTGCTGAGAGGTGTAAGAGGTTCTCAACTTACACCCGGTGAACTGCGAACCAGCCAGAACTGGATCGGATCCGCAGGCCAGTCGATTTACGACGCAATATTTGTCCCTCCGCCACATCAGGAAGTTCCCGAGAAGCTATTTGAGTTGGAGAACTTTCTACAGGATGCAAAACTGCCACTCCTGATTAAGGTCGGTTTGGCTCATGCACAGTTCGAGACGATTCACCCTTTTTTGGACGGCAACGGTCGTGTTGGCCGGCTCCTTATCACCTTTCTACTCTGTGAGCAGAAGGTGCTTCAAAAGCCCGTACTCTACCTATCCTACTTCTTCAAACAGAATCGGCAACAATATTACGAGGAACTTCAATCTATACGAGATGCCGGGACTTGGGAGCAATGGCTTATGTTCTTCCTGCACGGCATTGTGGAGGTAAGCAAGCAAGCGACCGACACCGCGCGCGGAATCATTGATCTACGTGAAGAGCACCGGAAAGTAATCACCGAGAATTTCGGACGTGCAGCAAGTAACGGACATCGAGTCCTAGAAAATCTCTACGAACGCCCCATTATTTCGGTCAGCGACGTTCAGGAATTGACCGGGACCACGTACACGGCAGCCAACAATCTTGTCAACCGGTTGGCAAGCAGCGGCATCTTGCACGAGTTCACCGGTCAGGCGCGCAACCGCAGATTCATATACAGGAGCTATATTAACCTGTTCCACGAAACTGAATAGGATGGTGATGGATTAACTCCGTTCTTCGAATCCATCTTTGGTTCGTGGCTCCAAAACGAAGGCTTGTGTAATAGAGGATGCGATCCATGACCGCGCCCAGTGCCTGGGCGAACAAGGCGGTGGACGCATTATCAAGGCAATGGAAAAACCGCCGTATGTCTCCAGTAAAGACATTGAATCACTTCTACAGATAATCAAAGAGTCAAAGCAACCGGCACATTTTGAATCTCCCTTCGAACTATCTTCAAAAATCAGGTAAAAACATGTGGCGTCAATTGGGAATCATCGCGATTTATCTCACGCTATTTGCGTGTGGACCCGATGTTCAATTGGTAAAAGATGGACACGAAGAATACTATGTGTATTGGGATGACGGTCACAAACGATATTTCAGACACGGATTGTATCAGTCATTTTACGAAAGTGGTCGCCAGCGTTCGGTTGGCAAATACGAACACGACATAAAAGTGGGCATTTGGACACACTGGTATGAAAACGGACAAAAACAAGGCGAAATGGACTGGGTCAACGGCAAACCCGAAGGCATAGTAACAGAATGGTACAAAAATGGACAACAAAAGAACATGGGAAATTGGGAAAATGGTGGGCGGCATGGTCTTTCGACCTGGTGGTATGCCAACGGACAAAAGGAAAAAGAAGTGACCTACATAGAAGGAGAACCCGATGGGATCTGGACATATTGGGATTCGACGGGTGTGATAGCAAAAAAGCAGTATTGGGATCGCGGTGCATTTTTGCGGGTTGAAGAATCGCATTGACCCGCACTGAAAGGATCAAACATGGCAGACAAAACCCTGTATTTATTAGACGGTATGGCACTGGTCTATCGCGGGCATTTTGCGATGATACGCAATCCGCGGATGACGTCGAAAGGTCTGAACACCTCGACGTTATTCGTTTTTGCCAATACAATATTAGACATTTTGGGCAACACAAAGCCCTCGCATTTGGCCGTGGTCTTCGACACGCCAGAGCCGACGTTTCGGGACGAGATATACAAAGAATACAAGGCACAACGAGAAAAAATGCCCGAAGACATAAGCAGCGCCCTCCCCTACATCGATCAAATGTGTGAAGCGTTCAACGTGCCCGTCATCCGCAAACCCGGCTATGAAGCCGACGACGTAATCGGCACACTCGCAAAAATAGCTGAAAAGGACGGCTTCACAACGTATATGGTAACCCCCGATAAAGACTACGCGCAACTCGTCTCAAACAAAACATTCATCAGCAAACCCGGACGCACGGGCGATGGCGCCGAGATCCTGGGCGTGCCAGAGATACTAAAACAATGGGAAATCGAGCGCGTGGATCAAGTCATCGACATGCTGGGACTGATGGGCGACTCAAGCGATAATGTACCGGGCATACCGGGCATTGGGCCAAAAACCGCACAAAAATTGATTGGGCAATACGGCAGTGTGGAAGGCTTACTCGATCACGTTGATGAATTGAAAGGCAAACAAAAAGAAAATGTGGAGACATATCGAGAACAGGCATTGTTATCAAAGGAACTGGTCACCATCCATCTCAATGTACCGATGGATCTTGGATTGGATAATCTCGCGGTTAAAAAAAGAGACGAACAAAAATTGAAAACCCTGTTCGCAGAATTGGAATTCAGCACACTGGGCAAAAGGTTATTTGGAAATGATTTTAATGTAGATCAGCAACAAATCTCACTCTTCGGCGAAGAAACAGCACTGGCGGACGTATCAAAACACAAAACCATTGCGAATGTCGAACACGAATATCACCTGATAGATACACCGAAAAAGCGCGCAGCATTAATCGAAAAATTGGCGCAGCAAAAGACGTTTTGTTTTGACACAGAAACAACGGGGCTAAATCCGAGAACATGTGCGCTACTCGGCCTTGCATTTTCATTTCAACCGCACACGGGATATTACGTACCAATACCAGAAGACCCGGATGAAAATAAGGCGGTATTGGAAGAATTCCGTGGAATTTTGGAAAATCCGAATACTGAGAAAATCGGACACAATCTCAAATTTGACCTCGCCGTATTATTGTGGCAAGGCGTCTGGGTTCAGGGACCTGTCTTTGATACCATGCTCGCCGCTTATGTGACCGCACCCGAAATGCGGCGCGGTATGGATTCTCTATCGCTGGCATTATTGGGTTATGAACCCATTAAAATTGAGTCTTTAATCGGCAAAAAAGAAAAAGGCAAAGAACAAAAAACCCTGCGCGAAGTCCCCCTGGACAAAGTAGCAGAATACGCAGCCGAAGATGCGGACATCACCTTGCAACTGTCCGAAGCTCTGCGTCCCAAAATCAAAGAAATGGGGCAAACGCGCGTATTCGAAGACATAGAATGCCCGCTGGTATCTGTCCTTGCCCAAATGGAATACGAAGGCATCCGCATGGAAGCATCTGTAATCGAGGCACTTTCGGAAGACCTGAAAGATGAATTGGTTGCTATTCGAGAGCGCATTTACGATCTGGCTGATGAAACATTTAACCTGAACTCACCCAAACAATTGGGCGAAATCCTATTTGACAAATTAAAACTGGATCCCAATGCGCGGCGGACAGCCAGGACAAAGCAGTATCAAACAGGAGAATCTATCTTACAACGATTGGCGCACAAACACGAAATTGTAGAACAAATTTTGATGTATCGAACATATTCAAAACTGAAATCGACATATCTGGACATGTTGCCGGGAACCGTATTTAAAAATACCGGGCGCGTCCACACCCATTACGAGCAGGCGGTCACCGCCACCGGGCGGTTGCAATCGCACGGGCCGAATCTGCAAAATATTCCCATTCGCACAGAAAAGGGACGCGAAATTCGCAAAGCCTTTGTGCCCCGCAATGAAAATTACACGCTCTTGTCAGCAGACTATTCGCAAATTGAATTGCGCGTAGCGGCCGAACTGAGTCGAGATGAAGAGATGCACAGGGCATTTCGAGAAGGTCTGGATATCCACGCGGCAACCGCAATGAAAATTTACGGATTGGATGAACGCAATGTAACCGAAGATATGCGCCGACAGGCAAAAACCGTGAATTTTGGCATTATTTATGGAATTTCGGCCTTTGGCCTGGCGCAGCGCCTGAACATTCCGCGATTTGAAGCCGGCAAATTGATCGAGCAATATTTTGAGCAATTTCCCGGAGCAAAAAAGTACATGGATGACACCATTGATTTTGCGCGAGAACACGGGTATGTGGAAACCATGACGGGACGCAGGCGATATTTGCGGGATATCCACTCGCGCAATGCCACCACGCGCAAGGGTGCCGAGCGCAACGCAATTAACTCGCGCATTCAAGGCTCGGCGGCCGACATGATAAAAATTGCGATGCGCCGCGTTCAGGATGCATTATTTGAACGAGACTTAAAAACGCGCATGTTGCTGCAAGTACACGACGAACTCGTCTTTGACATGCACAAAGATGAAGCCGATATCGTGATGCCTCTAATCGAAGACGCGATGAAAAATGCCCTGCCAATATCCGTGCCAATTGTGGTAGAAATGGGCCTGGGAAATACCTGGCTGGAAGCGCATTGAAAAATGGAAAACACATGTTCAACTGGCTCAAAAAACTATTCGCCCCTCCTGTCGAACACCTGCCCCAACTCGAAATGTTTCGCGATCACCTCAATGACCTGCCCGAAATTCAGCAAATTACCGGCTATGCCACACGCACCTATCGTTCGGGGGACGAAGCCGCCTGGTGTCGCATCATGGAAGGCAATGTGGGTAGCAACTGGACAACAGAGAAATGCCGGGCACAATTGATCCGCGATCCCCGCTTCCAGGCTGAAAACCTCTTTTTTATCACCCACAACGACGACGCCATAGCCAGTGCGTGCGCCTGGAAAACACCCAACCAATCTCCGGAAACAGGCGAAGTTCACATGGTCGCCGCGCATGCAGACCACCGCGGCAAAGGACTTGGACACCTGCTCAACGCCCTCGTCCTCCACCGCTTAAAAAATCTGGGCTATCAGAAAGCACATCTCAAAACCGATGACTGGCGCCTATCGGCCATCAAAACCTACCTCGATGCAGGATTCCAGCCCCTCAACACCCACGAAAGCCACCCCGAACGCTGGGAAGCCATCTACGCCAAGCTAAGAATTAAAAAATAACTCCCTTATTCCATCAACGACTTATACCCCATTCCCATCACTTCCTTGACATACTCCAGCGTGCGTTGTCCTTCAATACGCGCCCTCGAACCGCCCAGATTCAAAATATCGCGCACCAAATCGGGCTTTTCTTCAAAACCCCTGCGGCGTACCCGAAACGGCGTCATAAAATCGTTCAGCACATCTGCCAACGCGCCTTTACAGGTCGTACAGCCAACCGTCCCACCGCGACATGCCTTTGCCACCTGCTCGACATTCTCTTCATCGAACACCTCTCGATAGTGAAATGCCGAACACACATCGGGATCTCCCGGATCAGTTGCCCGCACCCGCCCCGGATCGGTAACCATATTCATCACCTTTGCCCGCACAGACGCTTCTCTATCCGACAAATCAATGGCATTGCCATAACTCTTCCCCATCTTGCTCTGACCATCCGTGCCCTTCAAGCGCGTGCCATAAACGCCATCGGGAATGGGAAACACCTCGCCATAAATCCGATTAAATCGCGCAGCCACTTCCTGTGCCAATTCAATATGGGGTTTTTGATCTGGACCCACCGGCACATATCGCGGACGAAAAAGCAAAATATCCGCCGCCTGAGACACCGGATACCCCACAAAACCGTAAGGCACCCGATTCCCCAACCCCATCTTACCCATTTCCTCCTTAACTGTTGGATTCCGCAACAAACGCGGCAACGTCACCAAATTGGAAAAAATCATGGTCAACTCTGCCAGTTGTGCCACCTGTGATTGCAAAAAACAAACGCTTTTTTCGGGATCAAAACCCGCCGCCAGATAATCCAGCACCATTTCTCTGACGTGATGCTCCAAATCCTCTGTCCGATCCCGATGCGTCGTCAGCGCCTGATAATCGGCAATCATAAAAAAACACTGAAACTCATCCTGCATCTCAAATCGATTCTCCAACGACCCAACATAATGCCCCAAATGCATTCTGCCCGTTGGGCGATCACCTGTTAAAACAATTGTGCGACTCATGTCTAATATCCTTTCTATAGCTATTTAAAATCCACATTTTTCACAAAAAAAAACGCGCCACCTTCCGGTAGCGCGCGTTGCAAATAAAGATCGCCAAATATCCGGTGGTGGACATACATCTCCCATTGCGCCTACCGACCACCAGCGTCCGCCACTATTAAATAGCTCTGTCATTGCAATCAAAAACATCGCATACCTACCACAAAAAACCGCCGTCAAAAAGCCGACGGCGGTCAATTCAGAATTTTCAAATAAATACAATCCGTCAGCAAACCCACACAATGGCACGCCACCACCAACCGCGGACAGTCTTGGACACACGGAGAGCCAGCACCCTATTGGGCGTCGCATCAGCCAAAATGTGATCGTGCATAATCATAACAAACTCCCGTGATATATCGCCGATGAAAATAACGACTTCAACAACTTGTGTCAAGCTGTTTGATCTTCTTCCCGCACGAACCGGAACGAGTAGAGCTTTGCCGACCGCATCACGATGCGAAGCCGCAGCGGTCCCCGATCCGTGGGGATCCGGCGGCCAGCCCCCTGCCACGACACGCCTGCCTTAATTGCATTGGCGACAATCGTCTCGCACGTCTTCAGCGTGTAGCCTTCCACGGGGCGCCCCTCCTCGTCCTGCAGTTCGACCAGCAGCCAGCCGCCCCCGCCACAATCTACATTCAGCTCGAGCGCCTGACCGTCGAACGCCAGCGGCGGTGTCACAAACTCTCCGCCAGAGAGAGACGCATCCGCCGAGACGAAACCGTCTCGCCTCAAGATCGCCCGGAACAGACCGGTATTCCAACCGTCACGCACCTCATCATTGTGCCGACTTCCCCGGCCCGAATAGTAGATCCACATCTCGGTCTCGGTAAGCACGGGCCAGACATTGGCCATCACCATGCCACCCGATGGCCCCCCATCCAGCCCCCGGCGGATGAACGGCTCCCGGTCTCCCTGACGCGACCATATGACCCCGTCACGGCTCGTGAGGAGCTGGACGTCCATCGTGGCCGGGAAATCGGACGCTTCCCAGTGGTAGTAAGCGGCGGGCATCATGAAGTACGCATCATCCGCCTCGGGATGCTTATAGACCGCGTTCGTGTAGTAATCGACCTGCGGCCTGTCCATCGACCGGGGAGGCAGAGGTGCTTCCAGGTCCAGCGCATCCCCTTCCAGGACGATCAGCGTAGGCTGTGACCAGGTCTTGAAGTCGGGCGACGTGATCCGGCCAACGGACCGGTACCGCTTTCCGAGCTTCATTTCCGCCGCCTCGTCCCGTCGCTGGGTCTCGTGTACCCGCGTATAGCCGACGTAGAGATCCAGGCTGTCATCCCAGAAGAAAACATTCTGGGTATCGCACATCTGATTGGGCGGATTCGGCTGGCCCTCATCATACGTCCAATGGATCCCGTCGGGTGAATGCATAGCCCAAAGCCCCGGCTGAACACCGGCCTCGATCTCATCATTCCCGGGCTGGTACTTCGACCAGAGCCGGTAGCGCGAATCGGCGGGCGCGCGTTCGTCTATATAGACCGTCGCGCCCTGCATGCTCTGGCGCTCATCCAGCGGGGCGACGATGTTGTTGGCGGTGCTACCCTGGAACGGGACGAGGTGCATTTCCGGCTTCTGCCAGGAGACCCCGTCTTCGGACTCTGCATAGCAGAGGCGAACCGCTCCTTCCTGCGGACCGCCCGATTTCATCTGTGCGCCATACCAGAGCCGGAAGTGCCGATCCCCTTCCCGGATCACCGTATTGTACCCCCCAATCCCGAGCTTCTCCCACGGCTTATCCGCCCGGAGCACCGGCTCGGGGGACTGCAAAGGCGGATTCATACGGAGGTTGACGCCGGAGGCCCGATCAAAGAAACGCGCGTCGATGAAAAGCTGCTTCCGACTTCCGACTTGAACTGTAGCGGACATGAGGTACTCCTTCCTGACAGCTTCAAAAATCCCTGTCAAGCTGTTCGATCTTCTTTTTTCCCTTCCACACGCTCCCCATAAGACAACTCGCACGTCCCCGTATCGCACGCCACGCGACCTGAAAGATGGCGATATCGCGCAATTAATGCATATCCCGCCCGAAAAACGAGATGCAAAACCGGCACGCGATACAACCATGCAAACAGATGAAAGGGTGGCAACCTGCGATAGATTTGATACACGGCATCCGCACCCACGTAAATATCCTCTTTGCCCACCACCAGGCGCATACCCGTATTGAAATCCGACGACGCCAGCTTTGGAAAATGGTCTTCAATCCCCTGCGTCTGCCTGGGCAAATAATCAAACTGACTGCGCTTGTCCTTCTTTTTCATGCGGCGAACACTCCAGATACAAAAACGACATTCGCCGTCATATACAACAATGGGTTTTTCCATCACGCCTCCGGAAAAAAACCTAACTCCTCGGATAAAACACATCCACCAGAGTCTCCACATCGTCCCATGCACACAAAAATCGCTCTTCAAAACTGCGATGGATATTGCGCTCAACCTCTGTCTCGTCGGGCAGCGGAAACACAATCGTCTCTCGGTTGGCCTCAATTGACGCATTCACCGCCAGACTCATCTCCTGATCCAACCGACCCAGCGCGGCACCGTAATCCGGCTCGCGATCTTCTCGAACGGCATTGGCGATACTCAACAACTCATCAGCCACAGCCACTTGCCCTTCACTTAGCGCATAGTTTGCAAATGGATTCTCCCACGCAATCGCACCGCCGGGCAACTCATAGCGAATCTCGCGCAACACATTTACCCCATTTACCGTTTCCGTCACGCGCACGGGTTCATAAGCCACGCCCTGTGCCCCTGTTTCCAATTCATCCTTTGGCACAACATACACATTGCCATCTACAATGCTGCCCGCTGTCCCGTCAATCTCATCCATACCCGCCTGCTTGCGCCCGAGTGAACGCGCGTGAATCACATTGGAATACACCATAAGAGCAGCCACATCATTGTCAAATTCCAAAAAACTCAAACTCCATCTTTCCCGATCGTGATGTCGCTTCATGCGATCTATATGTGGAACCACAGGCGTAGTATGGCTCAACCCAATCACCTGCCTGGGATTGCCGCCAGCCAACACGCGCAACAAACTCATCCCATGATATCCACCCTCGTGGCATATTCTATAGATCCGTCCAATTTCCCCAATAACATCTGATACGAGCACCTTCTTCTTCAACCGCTCAATCGGCGCGCGATAATAATTTTCGGCAACCTCCAGATAAACGCCCGCATCTCGCGCAGCTCGAATCATCATATCTGATGCCGGTCGGGTCATTGCAATCGGTGTCTCCACAACCTGATGCACACCTGCCTGCGCCAAAAAACAGCAAATCGCATGGTGCGCCACGCCTGGCACCACCACATCGGCAACATCGATATCTTCATTATCGACCAGGTCGCGCACACTCGTATAAGCATTTACCCCGTGTTCTGCAGCCAAACTCTGGACTGTTTCCTCATCCTTATCGCAAATAGCGACAAAGTCAAAAACATCTGCTAACTGCATAATCACGGGCAAATGCGCTCCTGCGCCGCGCCGCCCGGCACCCACAAGTGCAATTTTGAGACGGTCCATAACATCCCTCCAATAAAAATGGTGTTTTCGCCATTCTGCCAATGGTCCAACATCAATCTGCTTGCAAAATTTTTATCTTAACCTATCTTTGCGATAATTCAAACAATAATCAACACAAAAGAGGAGCAGGTCATGTCGCAAAACAAAACCATCGGTGGTGGGGGCTTTCACCACGTTGCAATTCGCGCCCACGACTTTGAAGCATCCGTAAAATTTTATACCGAGGTGATGGGATTTCAAAAAAAAATCACCTGGGGCGAAGACAAAAGACGGGCCATCATGCTCGACACTGGGGATGGAAATTACCTCGAAATTTTCGCCAATGGCACAGATGAACCCAAACCGGAAGGGTCCATCATCCACTTTGCATTGCGCACCAGCGACTGCGACGCCGCTATCGAACGCGCCAGAGCAGCCGGTGCCCAAATCACTGTAGAACCCAAAGACGTCGAAATACCCAGCGAACCCCACAAAACCCCGGTGCGCATTGCCTTTTGCAAAGGCCCCGACGGCGAAATCATTGAATTTTTTCAAAACGAACTGACTTGATCAATTGTATGCGGAACCCCGCTTTGTCCCTAAACGTCTTATTCAAGACATCACAGCCATTTACATTTGCCGGGGAAAAGGAAAAATCATGAACAAAATTATACCTGTTTTGTGTCTGATATTTGCAATCGCTGCCTGCGGTGACGACAACCCCGCCGATTCGGGCCAACCCGTCGTCAATCAAACATTTAATCTGTCGGGCGGATCAATTGAAGACTTTAGCTTTACCGTTGACACAGATATACAGCAAAACGTCATCCTTCAGGGTGAATTCAGCGTTGATAACGGCAGCATTCAGATGGCTGTTATGACCGAATCCGAGTATCAAACCTGGGTAGAAGGGGGCACGCCTACAGTGCTCTACAGTCCGGGTGAAACATCTGGGGAAACCTTTCGCTTGCCCATTTACGACAGTGACACCTACTACATCGTTTTTCGCAACACAGGTACAAATACCGTAACGGTCAAAGCCGAAATTTTCCTGCTCAGTACCGCTGAACCAGAGATTTAGACTACCCGGAAAAATACCCGCCTGTGCTTATCAGATATGCGGCGTCTGAGACGCATCTTTAGCCCAATTTTCCAATTGACGAGACAAGAAGAACAAGTTATAATTACTCCTACTCATTATCAATCACAGTTAAACGAGGTATTTATGAACATCCCCAAGCACGACGTGCTCTTAGTAGGTGGAGGGGGTGCGGGCCTGCGTGCAGCAATTGCCGCATCTGAAACTTATCGTGGTGCGGATATTGGCGTAGTCTCCAAAGTTTATCCCATGCGAAGTCACACCGTCTCTGCTGAAGGTGGCACCGCAGCGGTCATGCGCGAAGACGACAATCTGGATCTGCATGCTTATGACACCATCAAAGGCAGCGACTACCTCGGCGATCAGGATGTGGTCGAAGCCTTTGTCAAAGAAGCTGTCGATGAAGTCATCCAGTTAGAACACTGGGGCTGCCCCTGGAGCCGCGACGAAGACGGCCGAGTAAGCGTCCGCGCATTTGGTGGCATGAGTGTCAAACGCACGCTCTATGCCGCTGACAAAACCGGCTTCCACATGCTGCACGCCCTCTTTCAAACGTCTCTCAAATACGACGCTATTACCCGATACGACGAATGGTTTGTCACCTCTTTGCTCGTCGAAGATGGCAGGGTATGCGGCGTCACGGCTCTCAACATCCGATCCGGCAACATTCACGCCATTAGCGCAAAATCCGTCATTATATGCACGGGTGGCGCGGGCAAAATTTTTCCATTTACCACCAATGCCGCCATCAAAAACGGCGACGGAATGGCTCTCGCCTACCGCATTGGCTGTCCTCTAAAAGACCTCGAATTTGTGCAATACCACCCCACGGGCCTGCCCGGCACGGGCATCTTAATGACCGAAGCCTCGCGGGGCGAAGGCGGTCATCTCGTCAACAGCAAAGGCGAACGCTACCTGAGCGAATACGTACCCGGCAAAATGGAACTCGGCCCGCGCGACATCTTATCTCGCTCCTTTATTCACGAACAGCGCCAGGGCAATGTCTTTGAAGGTCCCGATGGCAGCTACGTTCACCTCGACCTCCGGCACCTGGGCGAAAAGGTCATCGACGAAAAACTGCCCTTCGTGCGCGAACTCACCCGCAATTACGTCGGCATTGACCCCGTTATCGAACCCATCCCCGTGCGTCCAGTCGTCCACTACTGCATGGGCGGCGTACATACCGATATCCACGGCGCAACACCTATCTCTGGTCTTTATGCCGCAGGCGAAGCGGCTTGTGTCAGCCTCAATGGAGCCAACCGCCTGGGATCCAACTCACTAACCGAATGCCTCGTCTTTGGCGCGCGCGCAGGCCAGGTAGCCGCGCAACACGCAGCCGACACCGACTTTGCAGATTCGGCCTCAATGGTCAAAATGGCGCAAGACGAGCAAAAACGCATTGAAACCCAATTCTTCGGCAACAACGGCAAAGAGCGCGTGGCCAATATCCGCGATGATCTCCGCCAAACCATGGAAGAAGGCGCGGGCATCTTCCGCACAGAAGACGCGCTCAAAACCACTTGTGACACCATTCGCACCCTCAAAGAACGCTATGAAAATATCGGCATAGACGACCACTCGCGCGTCTTCAATACCGATCTCGTCAATGCCCTCGAACTGGGTTACATGCTCGACGTCGCCGAAGGACTCGCACACTCGGCCCTCTTACGACGCGAATCTCGAGGCTCTCACGCGCGATCGGACTACGAAGAGCGCGATGACGAAAACTTCCTCAAACACTCTCTGGCCTATCAAACCGATGGCGACCCCCGCATCGAGTACATGCCCGTAACACTCACCCGCTGGGAACCCGAAGAACGAACCTATTAAAGGAAAATCTATGAGCGATCTCCGAACCATAAAAATCACGGTATTGCGCTATCGCCCCGAAGAAGAGGACGAGCCGACCGAACAGACTTACGAAGTTGAATTTCGCGACGACTGGGTCGTTCTCGACGCGCTCAACCACATCAAAGACCACATCGACGGCACGCTCTCATTCCGCTGGTCTTGCCGCATGGGCGTGTGCGGCAGTTGCGGCATGATGGTCAATGGCGAACCCAAACTCACCTGTGCCGCGATGTTGCGCGACTATTATCCCAACGAAATGCATGTGGAGCCCCTGGTCAACTTCCCCATTGTCCGCGATCTCGTCACCGACATGACCGATTTTATGGACAAACTCAAAGCAGTCAAACCCTGGATCATTCGAGAAGAAGAAAAACCCGTGTCCGAAGGGGAATACCTCCAGACGCCAGATCAGCTCAAAGATTACAAACAATTCAGCCAGTGCATCAACTGCATGCTCTGTTACGCGGCCTGCCCGGTCTATGGCCTCGAACACGACTTCGTCGGCCCGGCCGCAATAGCCCTGGGCCACCGCTACAACCTCGATTCCCGAGATGAAGGCAATCAACAGCGTCAACACGTCATTGCCAGCAAAGAAGGCATCTGGGAATGCACGTATGTGGGTGAATGCTCCGTCGTTTGCCCCAAACACGTCGATCCCGCAGAAGCCATTCAACAGACCAAAGTGGCAACCACAACCAACCGCCTCAAATCGCTTGTCATGCCCTGGGGAAACAAAAAATGATGCTCGACTCTGAAACGACCAAAACCTATACGCGCCCCATATCCAAGGCCTGGTGGCTGCGCGACCGCGGACATTTTAATCGCAGATATTTTATGTTCTTGCTCCGCGAACTCACAAGCGTATTCGTTGCCCTGTACGTAGTAATCTTTACCTACGAAATTTTTCTCCTGACAAAAGGGCCAGATGCACACGCTGCTTTTCAGGAATCTCTCAGATCGGGTCCCTTTATTGTCTTTTTTGTTATCGCCCTGCTCTTCGCCCTTTATCATAGCTGGACATGGTTGGGGCTAACGACCAAAATGCAGGCGGCCGGACGTGGCCTCGTTAAAATTGGCACAAAGACCCTGCCACCCATTTTTATTGCACTGGGGTCTTATGGCGCGTGGATTGTTGCAACCTGTGTCATCGCCTACCTATTCCTAACTCTTTAGACCGAGGATATCGCTGTGAATTACAAAGAACACAAAAGCGAACCCTTCTGGTGGGGCATGTTCTCTCAAGGTGGTGTTATTGCCGCACTCCTCATACCCATCCACATTTTTTTATGTGGTCTGGCTGTTCCACTGGGGCTTATAGACCCCGAACTTCTGTCTTACGAGCGAATAACAGCACTGCTCCAAAATCCGTTAGTCAAACTCTATCTCTGTGTCCTGCTTATCTTCCCCCTCTACCACGCGGCTCATCGAATCCGCTTCACCCTCGCCGAAATCGGATTGCACAGCCTCGCCAAAGTCCTGCCCGTTCTCTGCTATGGCGGCGCACTGGCAGGCACAGCGGTAGTCCTCTACATCTTGTGGGTATTGCTCTAAGCCATCTCAAATAAAATAAAACACAAGCTTGGATGAACTTCTTCAGAGTTCATCCAAGCTTGTGTTTTATAGCAAAAAACCGATTTCTATTTTATTTTTTTATCTTTCTAATCTTCCTGACCTTTCTAATGGTCCCGCCTCGCGCATCGCGATCTAACAGAGGCTCCAACCTCCCCGCAACGCGCTCTCCCATCTCGATCATCCCGTGGTCTCCTGGATGAATCAGATCCACTGTCAACCCACCGATATTGCTCAACATTTCTGCCCCTTCAATCAAATGTGCATTCTCATGGGGACAACCATCCACCGCATCTCGCAATGCCTGCCTGAAAGCCGCTGTCCTTTCGCGTTCTTCGGCATCGCCACAAAATTCTCTAAAATGCGGATAAATCGTAATACATCCCACGGGACGGTCGGGATTCGCGCCTGCAACCACATTTACCATATACGTCACGCGCTCGGAAAATTCTGACAGAGAAAACCCCGCACCCATCATATTGACCGACAAAGCCAGCGTCGCCACATCCCAATCTTCACGCGCTGCAATATAATCAGCCAATTCGCGTTCGCAATAAGCCGATCCGCCCACGCCCAAATTGATCAAATCCGCTCCCAAACGCCACGCCACCTGACTCACATAGGTCAAATGCATAGCCGTAGCCGATGCGCCGTGTGTAATTGACGTGCCATAACTCAAATACCGCCGCTTTGGCAATTCGTCAACCGTGGGCGGGCGAAATCCTTCGCCCTCGATACTGTGATAGTGCAAACTGGTATTTCTCAGAACCAGGCGCCACACATCGCGCGAAAAAGGCAAATCCCGCACCGCCTCAGATTCAATCGTCTTCAGTCTTGCAGGATAAGTCAATTCCAACGTCCTCGGCTCTTTCCCAATTTGAAAACGCTCTTTCCCTTGAAAAGGGCCAAAAAACGGAATTACTTCAGCCGACCCGCCCGGGCTGGACAGCGTCACATTGACCTTATTACCCGCGCTCACAAAACGGATCTCCGACCCCGCCGGACTCAACATGCGCTCCTGGGCACCTGCATTCAAACACAACCGCACATCTTCGGGCACGCGCTGCACCCGAAGTCCATCTCTCCCTTCAATTTCTCGCAGTTCTGCTACATTGTGAAATTCAACATTGTCGTGAATCATAAAAAAACTCCTATTTTGCGTTAATACACCCATGCCTCGCCTGAAGATAGATCTCGTCCAAGCGTCCATGTTTTTTTAAATGCCTCAACAGTCAATTCAACGCGGTCATCCCCAGCGCGAAATACCCTGGGCAATTCGGTTGCAACACCGGGAACATCTGTCCCGCGATAGGGCGCAACCACAGTTAAAAACGCCGTGGATGCCTGCTCGTTCAGCGCGAAACGAAATGCTTTGCGCGGCACGCGCGAACCATAAGTCCATGCAAACCAGCCCTCTTCTTCCGCCATACACGTCTCGCAATTTGCACCAGCCTGCACCAGCACATTTGCATCGTCAAATTGCGTAAAAGCACGCCTTCCCGCCTCGTCAAACACCACATCGCCGGGCGCAAATTGGAAATGCAAATCCAGTTGACCGGGAACATTGCCAATCGCTTCGTCCAAAAACGCGAAAAACTGTCGATTGACAAACCACACCGAACGGCGGTGAACCAGTCCTGGATACGATCCATTTTCCACAACCAGCACATCGCTATCAGCCCCTTCTGACACCCACAACAAATGCCGCCCATCATCGGACGTATCACCGCCATCTAAGGTCAAAGTCTGATGCACCGTCGTTTGTCGGTGCCAGGCGCGGCCTTCTGCATCGTGACCATAAGTATAAAAACCCGTATCAGGCATCAACCAGCGCCCGTAAGCGTACAATTCAAACGTCCCATTATCCGGTTGATCGTGGCTCGAAATAGCGGGCGGCGAACAATGCAGCGCCATGTGAATCTGGTCGGGGCCCCAATCGTCGCGCATCACATACAAACCAGCCTCTTGAAATGCACGGCTCTTGTGATCGGGCAAAAATTCGCGATCCAGAGTCGCCCGCGCAGCGTATTTGGGATCACCCAGCAATTCTGTAGCCTCGACAAGTGAGCCATAAAGTCCCCACTTTGAGCGATCATCCGTCTCCATCAACGCACGCGACCCATCCCCAAACATCGGCGCACCCAAATCGGGTGACGCAATCCAAAAAATATAATCGTGCATCAACCGCACGCGCGCTCGGAACGCCTCTGGAATCTCAATCTCAAAATCATCCATGCGACCAAATATCTCCACAGCATCCCGCAACACACCCACATGATATCCAAAAGACCACTCTCGCTGAACGCCATCTGTTGTTGTCTGCGCCAGAAAATTCTCTTCGACGCGCTCCAGTGCCAATTCCATCCACTCATGCGATTCCACAAACTCCCGGAACGTATAGGCAATATTGATAAATCCCCGCTGTTCAAACACGGCCTTATTGTGAATCAGCCCCATTGGAATCAGCTTTGTCTTAACCTGATGATCGTACAGACTTGCCAGCAACAGACCGAGAAACTCGGGCGTAAATGCCTCGGCATGAACCAAACTGCGAAATGCCGAACAGATATTCGTCGCCCGAATACCCGTCTGAATATCCAGCCAGACAAACCCCTTCCAGTACGTATAAACGGAATGGGTTTTGGTGTGATTTCTTAGTGGATGTTTTGAAATCCAATCGGTCGTCATCTCCACAAATGTCCGGGCGTATTTCTCATCGCGCGTCGCAGCATAAGCCTGTGCGAGCGGTGCAGCCCAATAAAAACGGTACACAGCCGCAACCCATTCAATATCGCCACGGGGATCCCATTCCCAGTCAAAATCATCGCCATAACGCGCCTCTTCATAGGGACCCCACTGAATAATGCGCTGACATATTTTGTCGGCTGTTGTAAAATCGCCTTCCCCAGACGCCTCACCTATTGGATATTTCGCCCGATAATAATCGCGCAGCACTACAAGTGCGCCACTTCGATCCCCAGCATCCGCAGCCCGTTTTGCCGCCTCCAAACCCGTCAGATCTAATTTTTCCAAAATTCGTCCAGGATCAAATGACGCCAAAGGCATCTCGTGATCAATTTGATCCGCGCCTGCTGGGTACTCCAGAACTGAACTCATAGCCATGCCTCCCTATTATTCATATTTTAATCTTTTTGATGCCACGCGACAAAATTTGCAAGCCCTGTCTCTATGGGATGTGGCATTGTAGCCCACATCTCGTACCAAATATGAGGAGCTGTCTTCCGCACCTGTTCTCCTGCGATTGCCCACAATATAGTCCAGAGCCAAAAGGGTGTCAACGAACCCTCTGATGTACATATCTTTCACTTTGCTTCCCTCTCACCGCTCAAAATTTACACTCTTTCACCCTTTAATCCATCGGCAGTCAACTGGCAATCGCCAAATCGAGTTGTAAATCACACGAAATACGGCGTATTGAGGACATAATAAGGCACTTTTCGCGTTTATACGGGCTATTTATCGCCAATTCTCGGATCACCGCGTTTTCTGGCATAAAATTTGCAAGTCCCAATGGTGTGTTCCAAATCTCGTTTTGTTATACTTTTCGAAAGGAGCTATGATAAATGGCAAACAAAGCGGAAGCAGAAAGAGTGTCTATTTGGAGTATTGGAGACGCGGAGAGAACATTGTTTGTGGGCATGGCCTTAGCGTTCTTTGTATTTGGGTTGGCGTTTGTGCTTTGGTATATTATCAAAGATGGCAGTGTGGATCAGGCAATTTTTGAAGGGATAAAAATAGTTGGTCCTGTGGGTCTTTCCGCTGTTACTTTAACATTTTTTTTTATAGAAGGGTGGCATCTTATGATTATTCCAGTAGAAAAATACCGCGAAAAATACCGCGAAAAATACCGCAAAGAGCGATTTGAAGCGGGGCGTAAGGAAGGTATTGTGCAGGGGGTTAAAGAACGTGCTATTGAAGATATCCTCGAAGTATTGGAGATTCGCTTTGCATGCGCTCCATCGCATCCCATAGCGGATCGCCTTGCCGCCATGGACGATGTGCAACACCTCAAGCTGTTGCTCCGCACAGCGATACAGGTATCTGACCTTGAGGCATTTCAACAAGCATTGGACACCTGATGCGATGATAAATAGAGCGGTAAACGAGGTACACAATCCCCCAATGGAGTACGCTGTTGTTCTGTGTCATCATCCTCTAATATCCGTTTTGTGTCCTTTGCATCAACTTTGAAATTTTAATGCGATCACCACACTCTGAAGGGGTTGTAATTTCATCGACACGCCCTCATCCGTCAGTGCTATCGCACATCGCTCCGCATCCTGCGATTTCAAAAATTGGTATGTATCGTACGCGGGAACCCGATCTATACGCAATAGCAAAACATCTGACAAGAGATGAATGGGGCAGACAACTTCCCTGACAAAACGCGCATCCAGATTGTGCGCCACCAGCAATCCCGAATGCCGGGTATAGCGGGTATAGGCAAAAACGCGATCTTCAGAGTCGATATTGCGATGAAAATAAACATGCCCGGTTTGCAACTCAGGACGCTGACGCACAAATTGACGCAACGCCTCATAAGCGGCAACAAGCTGGGAATGGGGTTCTTGCTCTACCCACTCTGGATGCAACAATGTGGATGCTTCAAAATCAGTACGCGCCTCCTCGCCCCATTCTGAACCCCACTCCAAAGCATAGGCCAAATTCACATAATGTGCCGTACCCGCCGTCGCATTGATCAGCGAACACTGGATATTGCGCAACAGTGCCAATACCCGGGAATGATAGCGTTCTCGCCAAATTTTTGTCGCGCGCGGGCTATCGTGGTTCTCAAAATAGGCCATCGCCACAGTGCGAGGGGCAAAGGTGCCCGAGGTGCGCTCTAAAAAGTCGGCATACTGATTTCCGTACTCCGCATCCCGATGAAAATCCACCAGCAATGCGTAAATCATATCCACCGGAATATCCACCGCCTCGCTTAACTCACACAGGGTTTCGCCCAAAACGATCGCATCGGATTTAACCGTATTGATGCGGTTCTTAATCTGCTTCAAAAATGGTCGATCCACAGTTTGACTCGCATCAATACGCACCCCATCCAGATCACAAGTACGCATCCAAAAAGGCGCGATTCCCGACAGATAATTTTGCAAGGGCCTGTTAAAAGCCAGGTCGAGCAACGCCACATCCGAATACACCAGCCATGCAATCTGATGAATTTTGGGCTGTCCGTGCTCATCGATCACATACCAGTCGGGATATTGTTCAATCAACGGACAATCGCGACTGGTCTGCATCAACACCAGATCAAAAATCACCTGCTTGCCCAGTGCGTGTGCCCGCCGCGTTAGCGCGCGCAATTCCGCACGCCCAATCAACTGTATCAGCGTATCGCGCCCGACCCAATCAATCAGTTCTTTGAATGTGCGAAAATTGTTAAAATCATCGACCTTACGCAACCTCGACAATTGTCGCTCGTGCAATAACGTCTGCAAATCCAAATCGACAATCAGCCCATCCGACACCAGCGAAAGAATATCCACTTTTTCTGGCGGCGTGACCAGAGTCGGATCGATCCGATAAAAATCCCGCACGGCATAAACACTTCCCAACGTGCCTTTTCGCACATCCTGTCCCGTGTGCAAATCTCCTAATCCGGGTTCAAAAAAAGGAAGCAAATATACCACATCCGTCTGCATCTCTCCAAGCCGCGATGTCACATCGCAAAATGTACCACTCACGAATTGCCCATCTGCATCCAGACGCGCACCAACTTTTCGCACACAGACTTCGGTAATTGAAAGACAATGGCGAACCTGTTCGGGGCTGATCGCGATTACCCCATCTCGATTCAGTGCAATATCATTAACCGAAATCCACGCCTTTGAAGCATCTGACAGTGCCTTATCATCAGCCGAAAACTCGACCGTATAGTGAAAAACACCCGTCTGATCGATTTGAATCACATCCGATTCGAAAACCAGATTATTCCCCGAAAGAACGGGTTGCCCCACCCCATCTACAATCATACGCATAGAAACATAAAAGCCTGTACCTGTGCGAAACTCACCCCGCTCATCTACAAATCCGCGATCATTCACATCGGTCCACAAACGCGCTTCTACATCACCCGTGCGACAGGTAGCCAAATCGATATCCGCAACAAATAACTCAGCTCGAACACGCGCTTCTACTGCACGATCAGGCATCAAAAATGCCCGAGCCATCACTGTATCATATCGAATACCATCCAAATCAACCGTCAGATTACCTGCCCAGACATCCGCGTTATCATACGCCTGAACAGCATATCGCTCGTGCAATTTGTATTTAAATTCTAAACGCTTATCCACATGTCCTCCTTGTACAATGCACTCCGGACAATATACGAAAGTTTGTGGGGGAAATCTCACCTTTTGTAATACGCATTTAACAGATAAGAAACGGTGAAGAAATATACACCTAATATATTCAATCGTCAGTTTACGCCACCCCAACTACCTCAGGGAGGAATTCAGTATGAAACTCATCACAGCAGTCATCCAGCCCCACAAGCTGGACGATGTGCGCGCAGCACTCGGCGACATCGGCATC
>JAGWBW010000001.1:6311-8146 GCA_021295695.1 Candidatus Latescibacterota bacterium | reverse complement strand
AAAGAGGACACCGGGAGGTCTATCGCGGTGCCGAATACATCGTCGATTTTCTACCCAAAGCCAAGCTGGAGATCGCCATTAATGACGATGAAGTTGATCGCGCTATTGATGCGATAGAGAACGCTGCTAAAACAGGCAACGTAGGCGATGGAAAGATATTCGTTACGGATTTGGGACAAGCTGTTCGCATTCGAACGGGCGAAACCGGGCCCGATGCACTGTAACACAATCACATATCAGGAGAATACAATGATTAAACGCCATAAAATCTTTACCCTACTCCTCGGCCTGGCATTGTTGCTGGCCTTGCCCAATGCTGCCCTTGCCGACGAACTCAGCTCAGGCGACACAGCCTGGATGCTCACCTCAACTGCCCTGGTGCTATTTATGACCATCCCCGGCCTCGCCCTCTTTTACGGCGGCCTCGTACGCACCAAAAATGTTTTGTCTGTCCTCATGCAGTGTTTCGCTCTCACCGCCATTATGACTCTGGTCTGGGTTATCATTGGCTATAGTCTCGCCTTCAACACCGATGGCATGGAAGCCAGCGTGACCAACATAAATTCCTTTGTCGGCGGTTTAGGCACCATGTTCTTATCCGGTGTGACCGCCAGTAGCCTGTCTGGCACCATTCCAGAAACAGTTTTCATCACCTTCCAGATGACTTTTGCCATTATCACCCCAGCCCTCATCGTCGGTGCTTTTGCAGAGCGCATGAAATTCTCGGCCATGATTCTGTTTTCGATCCTCTGGTCCATCGTAGTCTATGCGCCTATCTGCCACATGGCCTGGAGCGGCGACGGTTCCTTCTTTGGCGACATGGGCGTGCTCGACTTTGCAGGTGGCACGGTTGTACACATCAACGCGGGTGTCGCAGCCCTTGTGGCCTGCATTGTCATTGGCAGACGCCAGGGCTATCCCGACACGCTTATGGCCCCTCACAGCCTGACAATTACCGTTATAGGTGCATCTATGCTATGGGTCGGCTGGTTCGGCTTTAATGCTGGAAGTGCCGTCGCTGCCGATGGAGCCGCCGGTATGGCCATGCTCGTCACACAGGTAGCCACCGCATCTGCAACACTGGGCTGGATGGCTGCCGAATGGATCAAACACGGCAAACCCAGTATCCTGGGTGCTGTCACAGGTGCTGTTGCCGGTCTCGTCGCCATCACCCCTGCTTCGGGCAGCGTAGGCCCAATGGGCGCGATTGTCGTTGGCCTGGCCTCTGGCGTTCTCTGCTTCTGGGCCGCCACCAGTCTCAAGCGCGCATTGGGTTATGACGACTCCCTCGATGCCTTTGGTGTTCACGGCATAGGCGGTATTGTAGGCGCGCTTCTTACGGGCATCTTTGCCGCGGAAAGCCTCGGTGGACAAGGTCTTAGTGCCGATTCTATCGGCGGACAATTCGTCGTACAGCTCATCGGCGTCGTCTTCACCATTGTCTATTGCGGTGTCTTATCCTTCATCTTGCTCAAAATCGTCGATGCCATTGTCGGTTTACGAGTCTCACAAGACGAAGAAACAGAAGGACTCGATATCGCGCTCCACGACGAGCGAGGCTACAATTATTAAAAACTGTTAGCCAAACCAAAAGAGCGGGCACTGTATGTGTCCGCTCTTTTGATTTCTCAGGCGCACTTCTCCACGAAGTGCGCTTTTTTTTTTCTTTGTAATTCAAAAATCGGGCTTTATAATACCCATCCCCTAAAATGGATCGAAAAGTGATCCCGACCACACACCTTATGAAGGAGGAGTACAGTATGAAACTCATCACAGCAGTCATCCAGCCCCACAAGCTGGACGATGTGCGCGCAGCACTCGGCGACATCGGCATC
>JAGWBW010000001.1:0-6299 GCA_021295695.1 Candidatus Latescibacterota bacterium | reverse complement strand
AAAGAGGACACCGGGAGGTCTATCGCGGTGCCGAATACATCGTCGATTTTCTACCCAAAGCCAAGCTGGAGATCGCCATCGATGACGATATGGTTAATCGCGCTATTGATGCGATAGAGCATGCAGCCAAAACAGGCAACGTAGGTGATGGAAAAATTTTTGTTACAGATTTGGGACAAGCTGTTCGCATTCGAACGGGCGAAACCGGACCCGACGCACTTTAGAATCACAAACTTTTGGAGGAAACACAAATATGAAACGCCACATACCCATCTTTGCAAGCCTCATGCTCATCTTAGGACTGCCAGACCTCGCGCTTGCTGATGGACACGAACTCAACGGCAGCGACACAGCCTGGCTACTCACCGCAACTGCCCTGGTGCTATTTATGACCATCCCTGGCCTCGCCCTCTTTTACGGCGGTCTCGTACGAACCAAAAATGTACTCTCCGTTCTCATGCAGTGCTTTGCACTCACCGCAATATTGAGCGTCGTCTGGGTCATCATCGGCTATAGCCTTTCCTTCAACACCAATGGCATGACAGCAGGTACCACTAATTTCAACTCCTTTATCGGTGGTCTGGGCACTGCGTTCTTGGCCGGTGTGACAGCCGATAGCCTATCTGGTACAATTCCAGAAACGGTCTTTATCACTTTTCAAATGACCTTCTTCATCATCACACCTGCGCTCATTGTCGGGGCTTTTGCCGAACGCATGAAATTTTCAGCCGTTCTCTTATTCTCCGTGCTCTGGGGCATTTTGGTTTACGCGCCTATCTGCCACATGACATGGGGTGGTGACGGTTCCTTCTTTGGCGACATGGGCGTGCTCGACTTTGCAGGTGGACTTGTTGTACACATCAACGCGGGTATCGCAGCACTCGTCGCGTGCATTGTCATTGGCAAACGCCAGGGATATCCCGACGCACAAATTTTGCCTCACAGCCTCAGCCTTACGGTCGTCGGCGCGTCCATGCTGTGGGTCGGCTGGTTCGGCTTTAATGCCGGAAGTGCCGTCGCTGCTGACGGAGCCGCAGGCATGGCCATGCTCGTCACGCAAATATCTGCTGCAGTCGCCACCTCCACCTGGATGTTTATCGAATGGATCAAAAACGGCAAACCCAGCATCCTGGGTGCGGTCACAGGCACCATTGCCGGCTTGGGCGCCATTACACCAGCTTCGGGCAGCGTAGGTCCCCTGGGTGCAATTGTCATCGGCCTTGCTGCCGGTGCTATTTGTTTTTGGGCATCCACGGCGCTCAAACGCAAATTGGGCTACGACGACTCCCTCGACGTCTTTGGCGTTCACGGCGTGGGCGGCATTATTGGCACCCTGCTATGTGGTATTTTTGTCGTCAAAAGTTTGGGCGGTCAGGGATTGGCCGAAGGCATGACCATGGGCAGTCAATTCACCGCTCAACTGATCGCGGTCATCATCACCATCGTCTATTGCGGCGTGGTATCCTTCATCCTGCTCAAAATCGTTGACGCCGCCGTTGGCCTGCGCGTCTCGCAAGAAGAAGAAACCGGAGGACTCGATATTGCCCTCCACGACGAGCGTGGCTACAATTATTAACCTGCTTGACAAAGTGGACAAAAAAAGCGGGCACATTGTACCCGCTTTTTTTATTATTGCAATTATTTTCCAGACACCTTTATTTCTCACCGACAATAGTTATAATCCACCCATAGAAAGGATTTAAGATGAAAATTGTTTTACACCCCCCTGTCGATGAAGACCTTTGCCAACAAGTTCGAGACACGGCTCCCAACGCCGAAGTTGTCATGGCAGATAATCACAATGTCATCGAAGCTGTCGCAGATGCCGAAATTATATTTGGAAATTTTTCGTCTGAAATTGTTCGTGCAGCCCCCAATCTCAAATGGGTTCAATCCACAAGTGCCGGCATGGACAAGGCTTTGATCCCAGAAATTGCCAACAGCGACATCGCAATATGCAATGCCAGCGGCGTCCATGCCGTTCAGGTCGCTGAACACGCCTGGGCACTCACCACTGCCCTCACGCGCGGGCTACATGTTTCTTTTCGCCATCAGCTCAACCATGCCTGGACGCGCCCACCACTCGCCGACTTATTGGAAGCTACCATTCTCATCGTCGGATTTGGCGGCATTGGTCAATACTATGCACAACTCGCCCAGGGTTATGACGCGCGTCTGATTGCGCTGGATATCCAGGGCGGAGACAAACCCTATTATGTCGAAGCGATCTGGGACATGGATCGTTTGGATGAAGGTCTGCAAATAGCCGATGTCGTATTTATCGCCGTGCCATACACGCCCGAAACCGAAAAACTCATCAATGCCCGCACCTTGAGCCTGATGAAAAACACCGCCTTTCTGATCAACACCGCACGCGGACCCATCGTCGATGAAGCCGCTTTGGCCGAGGGCCTCAAAAACGGCGAAATCGCTGGTGCTGGCCTGGACGTGTTTGAAAAAGAACCCCTGTCTCCCGACAGCCCGCTCTGGGACATGGAAAATGCCATTATCACCCCACACGCTGCCGGTGGATCTCCCAATCGACACAACCGAACCGTTGGATTCTTCTGTCAGAATCTAAAACGCTATCAGGCGGGCGAACCGCTCTTTAACGAAGTTGACAAATCCCTCGGATATCCAAAACGGGAACGGCGCGTCAAATGAAAAAACCCAATATCATTGTCATTCTCGTAGATGACATGGGCTATTCGGATCTCGGTTCTTATGGAGGCGAGATCCGAACGCCCAATCTGGATCGCCTATCGGCAAATGGCCTGCGATTCACGCAAAGTTACAACTCTGCCCGCTGTTGTCCCTCTCGGGCTTCGCTGCTCACAGGCCTGTACTCCCATCAGGCTGGAATCGCCAATTTTACGGGAAGAGACCAAACCGCCGAACTGGGACCGGCCTATTTGGGGCGGTTAAACGACAACTGCGTGACATTGGCAGAAGCCCTCAAAACCGCGGGCTACAGCACCTATGGCGTGGGCAAATGGCACGTTGGCGATCAAGTTAACCCAATAGACCGGGGATTTAACGAATACTACGGATTCATCAAAGGCCACAGCGCGCCGCAATGGGATCCGTCTTATTATCATCGCTATCCCGAATCCCGAACACCCGAACTTTCTTTTACCGACGATGCGTTCTATGCAACAGAAGCATTCAACGATTACGCCGTAGAATTTATCGACCAGGCGCAACAAAAAGACAACCCTTGGTTCCTCTACCTCGCCCACTCGGCTCCGCATTTTCCCTTACATGCCCCGGCAGAAACCCGCGATTCATATCTCGATATTTACCGTCGCGGTTGGGATGTGTTGCGCCGTGAACGCTACGCACGCCAGCAGGAAATCGGCCTGGCAACGGAGAACTGGCAATTCACACCGCGCTCAATTGTCCCCATCGAAGAAAATGATGCCATCGCAAACGGGTATAGCGGCAAACAGAACCCCGCGTGGGAGGATCTCCCGCCTGACCGCAGGGAGGACCTCGCCTACCGCATGGCGGTCTTTTCTGCCATGATCGAACATATTGATCACGGCATAGGCAGAATTATTGACCGCCTGGAAGAAGCAGGAGAGTTGGACAACACACTCATTCTGTTTACAAGCGACAACGGCGCGTGTTACGAATGGGGACCTTTTGGATTTGACGAGCGCAGCAGATTGGGTGTCACCCATCTTTATACAGGAGAGGATCTAAAAAAAATCGGCGGACCAGACACCTATCACTCTGTGGGCAGCGCGTGGTCGTGCCTGAGCAACACGCCGCTTCGCATGTACAAACACTACAACCACGAAGGCGGAAATTGCAGCCCATTCATCGCCCATTGGCCCGAAGGGATTGCGCAACCCGATCACTGGGTTCGCACCCCCATGCACCTGTTTGACATCATGCCGACTATATGCGAAATTACCGAAGCCGAATATCCCGAAACACACAATGGAGAACGCATTCACCCGCAAGAAGGAATGAGCCTCGTCCCCCTATTCGACGCACACAGCCTGCCCGAGCGCAGCCTGTGTTTCGATCACTTTGAAGCCAGTGCCATACGCAGGGGAAAGTGGAAATTGCTAAAGGGCAATACCCGATATCCCAACAGAGATTGGGAACTATACGATATGGAAATAGACCGCTGTGAAACCAGCGATCTATCGGCAGAACACCCCGAACTGGTAAAATCACTCGAACGAGAATGGACCGAATGGGCCGTGCGGGTCAAGGTACATCCCTACCATCAGAAAGCGGCAAAATGAGCATCATCTCACTTTTTCAACAAACGGCCACATAAGATCGCTGTAGAAACGGTGGCCCGCGGCGCCGTAGTGGTGTTCGACGTGGTCGGGAACACCGGCGATCTCGTAGAGACGTGCGATACCTTTGACCGCGCGATCGACTTCGGGCACAGGGAATAGCCTATCCTGTTTCCCATTCACAATACAGAGATGGCGCGGAGCAATAAGACCCACAACATCCCAGATCTCGCCAAAGCGCAAAATCCCGGGCACCGCATTGCAATCGCAATGGTGAATCAAACCGCTGGTGCCCACAAGCGTACAAAAAGAGCAACTCGGCACAGCAATAGTAATGCGAGGATCAACCGCGGCCGCATAACAGGTGATAACCCCACCACCCGAGTTGCCCATAACCAGAATCGTAGATGTATCGATCTCGGGAATATCCTGTGCCCAGTCAATAAGGCGCATCACATCCCACACGCGCTCACCCGTTGCAGTGCGCCCGGCGAGCAAAGCGTGCATAAACTGGCTACGGCAATCGCGGCCGCCGTGGCGCTTGTTAATATCGGGAATAGCCGTGGTACTCGTGCCACGTGCAGCGGGCGCAATAGCGGCAAACCCGTGCTTGACCGCCTGAACAGCAACATCGCGGTCTTCGGCCTCGATCTTTTTGCGATGATCGTCATCGCTCGCTTTCCCAATATACGTATCCATTCCGTATTTATCGTGCCCGTGTGGCAAAACAGCGAGCGGAAAAGGACCATCGCCTTTGGGTTGGAGATACCAGAACGGCAAACCAAAATGCGGTTCCGTAGTAATAATACCCGGTTGCAACGTATAATCGCCCATATCTTGCGCTGCCCCGCGTTGCACCTGAATCGTGTGATCGCCCAGAGACGCGCCAATACTTTCAAGACCCAGCATATGCTGAAGCACCGGACGCGCCTCATCTTGCCATTGCAAAAAAGATTCGCGATCCGTTGCTCGACACGCGACATAGCGCAGATCATCGGCATAAAGAGAGTCGAGATAAGTGCGAACAGCACCACTGTGTTCGGGATGTTCCATAAAAACCTCTCAAGGAAAAAAAATGGCAGACACACTGCGTAAAGTACTGGATTTTGCAACAGATGCCGCCTGGCAAGCCGGGCGGATCACACTGCGGTATTTTCAAACCGGCGTCGAGGTAGAAGAAAAGGCGGATGAATCACCCGTAACAGCCGCAGACAGAGGGGCCGAGACAAAATTGAGAGAATTGATTGAAGCGCGTTTTCCCAACGACGGCATTGTGGGAGAAGAGCACGGAGACAAAAGAGGAACAACCGGACGGCGATGGATTTTAGATCCCATTGACGGCACAAAATCATTCGTACACGGCGTACCACTCTACGGAGTACTCGTCGGTGTGGAGATAGAAGATGAACCCGCTGTTGGCGTCGCTCATTTTCCAGCACTAAATGAAATGATTTGTGCTGCCAAAGGATTGGGTTGCACCTGGAATGGTCGTCCCACGAGGGTATCTGATGTATCGAATATTCAGGACGCGACCGTGATTTTGACCGATTTCGTGAATGGGCATGGGCGAGGTGAAGCCATTGATCGGATCTGCTCACGCGCCAAACTCGTGCGCGGCTGGGGCGATTGTTATGGTCACATGCTCGTCGCAACCGGGCGTGCAGAAATCATGCTCGACCCCATTATGAGCGTATGGGATTGCGCTGCCCTCGCACCCATCCTGAAAGAAGCGGGCGGCACATTCACAACCTGGAGTGGCGAAGCCTCCATCTGGGGCAACGAAGCCGTGGGCACAAACGGGGCGTTATTTGAAGAAGTGATGGCATTGATCAAAGGGTAATCTTTTACCCCGCAAATATCGAGCGATTCGATATGCCGCAGATATACTCTTCGCGCATGAATCCGGGCACAAATTGAGCGGTTCGACCAGAAGGCGCCACGCCTGTATAATAGCCCGAGAATTGTTCGTTGAAAGTAGTCAAACGGTCTCGCGAAGCCTCACTACTCTCCGCGGCGACAATGTACGCATTGTTAAAAATCCCA
>JAGWBW010000070.1:2479-15238 GCA_021295695.1 Candidatus Latescibacterota bacterium | reverse complement strand
TCGAATTTTTCGTCAATGTTGATTAGAATGTCCTGAATGTCCGTGAGCCTGCGGTCGAGTTCGTCCATTCGCTCATTCAAGCGTTTTTCCGCATCGCTGGGGATGGACCCTTTGGTGCGACGATCGATGAATTTGTGTGCTGCTGATACAATGGCTCCTATGAGGATGATCATCGATATGCCAACAAAAAAATCAATCATGGTACCCCTCCCTTATCTTCTGCTGAGTTTTTCGTCAATGGTGATCATGACGTCCTGAATATCTGTGAGCCTGCGGTCGAGTTCGTCCATTCTGGCGTTTATGCGTTCTTCTGCATCGCTGGGGATGGATCCTCGGGTGCGGCGTTCAATGTATTTGTATGCCCCTGATGCGAGAATGATTATCGCTACCATCATTCCAATTTCAAACATTACCATTATTTTGCCCTCCCATACACATTAGAGTTCATCTACGGGTCTCGCGCGGTATTTTTCATCCCAGCGTTCGATTTCCGGAAAATGGTAAACGACCATTCCCGAATCTGAGATTCGCATTTCCGCATGACCACTTATGGTTAATTCCCGCAGGATTTCTTCGGTTTTTTCAACTGTTATTCTGGTGTCCATAGCAGCTTCTGTTACGGTGAGGCTGCCCCCTTTGTCCCGGGCGAGACGGAGTATGCGGTGCTGATTTTTGGCATGTGCTTTTTTGTCTCCCGATCTTTTGACCCGGCGACCTGCCCACCATATAAGTTGAGAGATGATGATTAGCACGAGGCCACCACTGAGTTCTTCGTGCATGAATGGGTTTGTGCCATCGGCCCAGGGGGGGTGTTGTATCAATACCATGAGTACGAGCATGAGGCCGGAAAATCCCATAAGTGCAGCCATTCCTATTAAACCATAAGCGAAGAGATAACGCATGGCACAACTCCCATCGGTGGCGAGATCAGAGAGGCGGTCGGGCACTCGCTTGAATGAATTGATTTGGAAATCGCTGCTTGCGCTGTGAACGCGCGCCTCCCAGTTCCCTTTCCATTTCTTTTTTATTTTTCGCTCTGCATCGTTGACCGCGCGGTCAATTTTGCCGGCGATTTCATCGGCGAGTTTTTCCAGATCACGCATCTTTTTGTCCCATTTTCTTTTTCAGTGCACTGAGTTCGTCTTCTACTGTGCTTTTGCGCTCGAGTTTGGAAAATTCTTCTTCCAGAGAGGGATCGGCACTCGCCATCTCTTGATGGGCTTCGGCTTCGGCTTCTTCGGTTTCGATGCGCTGGCGGAACCGATCAAAGCTCGAAAATGCGTCGTCGCCCACCCCCGAGAGACCCCTGGCAATTTGCTTGCGGGCTTCGGCTGCACGGCGGCGAGCAACAAGGGCGCCCTGGCGGGTGCGGGCTTCGTCGAGTTTGGCTTTGAGTTGGGTGAGTTGTTGTTTGAGTTGGGACGAGGTTTTATGGCTTTCTTCGAGGGCTGCTTCAAGGTCGTGCGTGGCTTCCTGGGTTGCAGCTTTGCGCTCGAGGGCGCGGCGGGCAAGGTCGTCTTCGCCTGCTTCAACAGCTAATTCGGCTTTTTTTTGCCATGCTTCAATTTGATCCTGTTTTTCGAGATATTGTCTTTCCAGGCGTTTTTCATTGGCAACAGCCGTGCCGACCGAGGCAGTGGCTTTGTTGACGGCTTCTTCCATTTCCAGAATCATCTGGCGGATCATTTTTTCTGGGTCTTCTGCGCGGGTAATCAGGTCGTTGACGTTGGCTTTGACGATGTCGGCCATTCTGTAAAAAATTCCGCGTGCCATAATTTACTCCTTTCACAAGGTGCTGCATTTATGGGGATTCTGATATTTTTTGCTAACGCACCCTTTTTATGCAAAGTCTATGCCAGGAGTGCGATATGATATTAAGTGTTGTTTTTAATATATATAGACATTTTTAAGAAATAGGATAGATCGATAAAGTTGGGAAAAATTACCATGTGTTCTGGCGAGATTAACCAAGTGCCTATCCCAAATTTTCCATTTTTGATCGGATATTTTTAGAGGGTCCTATCTTGTCTTTTTTTTCTAAAAGGTCTATTATCTATCGGTTTGTCGCAAGTTGGTCTCAAATGATATCGTTTTTTCACCCTATATACTGAATTTTTATAATGTTTCGATATATCCGAGTGTCTTTATTGGCGTGCCTCTTTTTGTCGTGTGCGGCACATGCGCCTGCTTTAACAGAGACTTATGTGGTGCAAAGGGGGGACTCTCTGTGGGAAATTGCCGATCAGTTTTCCATGAGTGTGACTGAACTCAAGCGGAGCAATGGGTTGAGATCGCATCACATTTATCCCGGGCAAAGACTGCTCATTCGCTCACAAGGACTTCGCTCTCATCCCTCCAGTGGGGTAGAATACGTGGTGAGAAGGGGAGATTCGCTTTCTAAAATTGCCGCGCGGTATTCTATAAGTGTGACCGAACTCAAGCGGATCAATGGGTTGAGATCGAATAATATTTATCCGGGACAAAAGCTGCGCACTCGCGCTTATGTAGCGCAACAGTCTCGCACGCGTCCATCTCCTGGCTCCGTAGAAATGGACTATGTGGTGAGAAGGGGAGATTCGCTTTCTAAAATTGCCGCGCGGTATTCTATGAGTGTGACCGAACTCAAGCGAAGCAATAGCATAAGATCGGATCGCATTTATGTAGGACAAAGGTTAAAGGTACGGACTCGGCTGCAAAAGATCGCAATGGATAATGGACCGTATTATTTTTCTCGCCCCAAAGCCGCTGTGCAACGCAGTCGAGGATATCGGGAAGTGTCCCCCAAAAAGCCGATTGAAGATTATAGGAGTGCCCAAAATCTGATGGGCGTGTTTAATGCAAATATTACTATGCATCGAGATATCAGATCACAGACATTGAAAGGCTGGCGCATTGTGCTTGACCCCGGGCACGGGGGACGAGATCCGGGTGCTATTGTTTCCAATTTAGATGGCAATAATCGTTCGGTTTATGTGGTTGAAGACGAATTTGTTTACGATATTGCGTTGCGTTTGTACCAAAAGCTGAGGCTTGCAGGTGCCGAGGTAGAGATGACGGTGATTAGTCCAAATCATCTCATTCGGGAAAATAATCCGCCTGCAAGGACGTTTGTACACGAACAAAACGAAGTCTATAACGATGTAAGTGCCAACAGAAGAAATAGTTTTTCAGCGCGTCCAGGGCTTCACAATATTGTACAAAGAGTAAAAATAGCCAACCGTTTCTTTGCGAGGCGCGGAAAGACTCTGTTTATATCGTTGCATGCAGACAACACGCCCACTCGCTCAAAGGGTCCGCTGGTTATTTATTGGAGCAGGCGCGGGAAGATCGATTCCCGGTCCCGGTCATTTGCGCGAATTATGGAAAGAGCACTCGATCTGCCAGATGTGCCGGCTCAAATTGGTGGGCGCAATCTGGCGGTGTTGCGGGGCAATCTGGCGCAGGCAGAAATTCTGGTGGAGATACGCAATGTACACCATAAAGGCGAAGCATGGGCATTGCGTTCTCACAAGATACGCGATTCCGATGCGGATCGAATTTTGCGCGGGATATTAAATTACGCGAAGCGGTATTAGGCATTAGATTACGGAGAAAATCGCTGTAAACGCAGGGCATTGGTGACGACGGAGACAGAGGAGAGGGCCATAGCGGCTGCGGCGAGCATGGGACCGCCCAGGGGATTGAGCAGACCCAGAGCAGCAATGGGAATGAGAAGGGTGTTGTAGGCAAATGCCCAGAAGAGATTTTGGCGAATGATGCGCATGGTTTGCCGCGATAGCCGAATAGATGTGGCTATGGCCGACAGGTTGCCCGACATAAGGATCATGCCCGCGCTTTCTATGGCAATGTCTGTGCCCGAACTCAGGGCGATGCCGACATTGGCCTGGGCAAGTGCGGGTGCGTCGTTGATGCCATCGCCAACCATGCCCACATTCATGTTTTTGTTCTGGAGTTGCGCGATTTTGTGAGCTTTGTCCTGGGGTAGAACTTCGGCAAAGACCTGATCGATGTTGAGTTGTTGCCCAATGGCTTTGGCCGTGCGTGCGTTGTCGCCTGTCACGAGAGAGACTTTAAGGCCCAGATGCTGGAGATCTTGAACGGCTTGTGCTGCGTCGGCTTTCAGGTTGTCCGAGATGGCAATGAGGCCCGCGGGCTGATGATCGACGGTGACAAATACGACGGTTTTGCCCTCGGCTTCGAGTTTTTCTGCTGGATATTTTGCGCGATCAGACATTGCGCCTGAGTTGCCGAGCACGACGCGCTGTCCGTCAACTGTGGCGGCGATGCCAACGCCGGGTTTGGCTTCAAAATCTGTGGTTGGATGCAGGGAGAGGTTGGCTTCTTGTGCGGCGCGAACAATGGCTTCGCCAAGGGGATGTTCCGATCCTTTTTCTGCGGAGGCTGCGAGTTTGAGTATGTGATCGCGGTGGTAATTTTCTGCGGGGATAATATCGATGACAGTGGGTTTGCCCTCTGTTAGCGTGCCTGTTTTGTCCAGGACAATGGCATTGAGGCGGTGTGCATTTTCGAGCGCATCGCCTCCTTTTATTAGGATGCCGAGTTGTGCGCCCCGTCCTGTGCCGACCGCGATGGCAGTAGGGGTGGCCAATCCCATTGCACAAGGGCAGGCGATGATGAGGACGACCACGGCATTGATGAGGGCGGTTTCGATCCCAAAGCCAAAAATCCACCACAGGGCACAGGTCAGCAGGGCGATGGCGAAGATTATCGGGACAAAGATGCTGGCGACGCGGTCGGCGAGGTGTTGTATGGGGGCTTTAGATCCCTGTGCTTGTCGCACGAGATCGATGATTTGAGATAAGACGGTATCGGCGCCGATCTGTGTTGCTTTGAAGATAAAACTGCCGGTTGTGTTGCGCGTGCCGCCTATGACTTTGTCGCCGAGCTGTTTGTCCACGGGCATGGATTCACCTGTGAGCATGGATTCGTCAATTGCGGAGTGTCCGTTTTGTATGAGGCCATCGACCGGGATATTTTCACCGGGCCGTACGCGAATGTGATCGCCGACCTGGATGTGTTCAACGGGCGTTTCAACATCCCGACCATTGCGAACGATGCGGGCGGTTTTCGGGCGCAAGTCGAGGAGTTTTCGGATGGCAGATGATGTTCGTCCTCTGGCGCGCGTTTCGAGCAGGCGACCGAGCAGGACAAGGGTAATGATCATGGCGGAGGTGTCGAAGTAGGTCTGGATATTCTGGGTGCCGAGTGGGACAAAGGTTACCGCGGCGCTGTAAAAATAAGCGGCGAGGGTTCCCGCGGCTATCAGGCTGTTCATGTCGGCTGTGCGATGGCGCAGTGTAGCCCATGCCCCTTTGAGAAAACGCCAGCCGCATAAGAATTGAACTGGTGTGGCCAATGCAAAGAGCAATATGTGAATATGATGGGGGGAGATGTTCGCGCTCCACATGGTGTGGGTCATGCCCGTTGCCATGATGAGTGTGGAGAGGATTGCAGCGGTTATGAACAGAGAACGTAGATTGCGATATTCGGTTGTGCGTTCGATCTGTTCGGCGTCTTCCGAAATATGAGAAGAGGCTTCGTAACCCGCATTGGAGACGGCATTCACGAGCGTGTCTAATAGGACAGCTTTGTGATGAACCGTAGCCTGATGGGTGGCAAAGTTGACCTGGGCATCTGCGACGCCGGGGATGGTTTTGAGAGCATCTTCAACCCGCGCCACACAGGCGGCACAACTCATGCCTTTGACGGAGAGGGTAAGGGTTTGCATGGGGTGTTCAGTTTTTGTCATGGGTAGTAGTGAAAGTTAGTTTACTTTAGGTTTTCGGGGTTTAGCCCTTTGAGGTCCTCTACGACAAAATGTCCGTCTTTGCGAATGCATTCATCGTCGAAGTAGATTTCTCCACCGCCGTATTCGGGGGTTTGGATGAAGACCATGTCCCAGTGTACGGCAGAGCGGTTGCCATTGTCGGCGTCATCGGGATAGGCATTGCCGGGTGTAAAGTGGAATGATCCCGATATTTTCTCGTCGAAGAGAATATCGAGCATGGGCGATGTGATATAGGGGTTGAATGCGATGGCAAATTCACCAATATAACGCGCGCCTTCGTCTGTGTTGAGAATATCGTTGAGTTTGGTGGTGTCGCTTGCGGTTGCGTCGATGATTTTTCCCGCCTGGAAGGTCAGTTTGATGTCTGAAAACGTCGTGCCGCGATAGATGGTGGGAACGTTGAAATGGATGTGACCGTTTACGGAGTCTTTAACCGGCGCAGTGAAACACTCGCCATCGGGGATGTTGCGAAGTCCTGTACACGGTCTGACCGGTATGTCTTTGATGCTAAAGGATAGATCGGTATCGACTCCTGTGATACGTACGCGATCGGTTTGTTCCATGCGTTTTTTAAGGGGTACAACAGCTTCGGCCATTTTGCCATAATCGAGCGTGCAGACGTCAAAATAAAAATCTTCAAATGCTTTGGTACTTTGTTGTGCCTGTTGTGCCATAGAAGGCGTGGGCCATCGCAAGACCACCCATTTGGTATGCGGGACGCGGATGGCAAAGTGCACGGGTTTGAGCCAGTGTTTTTCGTAGATATCCATCGCGGTACTGGATACATCTGATAATTCTGAGATATTGCGGCTGCCGCGCAGACCAATGTAGGCCTGTACGCGCTTCATTCGGTAGGCTTCATAATCGCCTGCTTGTTGCATGGTGGTGATATCACCTGCATGGATGAGTTCGCGTTGGATGCGGTTGTTTTTAATGGATATTAGGGGAATACCGCCAACTTCGCGCACTTTGCGAATGAGTGCAATGATCATGTCTTCGGGCATGTCGTAGCCCTGGATGAGGACGGTTTCGCCCGCTTGTAACTTTGTGGAATGGCGGATCAAGACATCGGCGAGTTTCTCAAGTCGGGGATCTTGCATGGATTCTCCTGGGGATGATTGCGGTTGATATTAATATAGAAATAAAATAATATATGCTATGTTAGCAACCCCCATTATGAAAATAAAACAGGTAGAGCACATGAAATTTAGACCGTGTATTGATTTGAAAGATGGCCGGGTTGTACAAATCGTGGGGGGTACGTTGCGCGATGGGGATACCCGGCGCGCGGTGACGAATTTTGAAACCGAGCGCTCTCCTGCGGATTATGCCCGGCTGTATCGCGAGGACGGATTTTTGGGAGGGCATGTGATTGCGCTTGGCCCGGGTAATGAAACGGCGGCGTTGAAGGCTTTGACGGCATTTCCCGGGGGGTTGCACATGGGTGGGGGTATCACGCCGCACAATGCGGAGAAATTTTTGCGCGCGGGCGCGAGCCATGTGATTGTGACGTCTTATGTTTTTCGCGATGGGCAAATTGATATGACGCGATTGGATGAGATGATACGGGCTGTGGGTAGGGAGCGTTTGGTTCTGGATTTGAGTTGTCGAAAGCGCGGTGATGACTATGTTGTTGTAACGGATCGCTGGCAAAGATTTACGGATGTGGCTGTCGGCGAGGAGATATTGAGCGCGTTAGCTGGCTATTGTGCTGAGTTTTTGGTACACGGGGTTGATGTAGAGGGCAAACGCGCAGGTGTAGAAGAACCTCTGGTGAAAATGCTGGGCAGATGGTCACCTGTGCCGGTAACTTATGCAGGTGGGGTGCGAGCGTTGTCGGATTTGCACCGCGTCAATGTGCTGGGCCTGGGGCGAGTAGATCTGACTATTGGCAGTGCGCTGGATATTTTTGGGGGCGATGTGGCGTATCGAGATGTTGTGGCATGGGCGAGGGGAGAGAAGTGAGATGGATCGTTTTAAGGATCTCGGAGAGTTCGGTTTTATTGATCGCATTGCCGCGCACGCACAGCGCAATCGGGTTCTGTGTGGGATAGGGGATGATTGCGCTGTTATGGCAGCCGGGCAGGCGCGCGTGCGATTGGTGACGGTTGATACGATGGTTGAGGGCGTGCACTTTGTGCCACAGGCACCGCCAGAAGGCGTGGGGTACAAGTTACTGGCTGCGAGTCTGTCCGATGTGGCCGCTATGGGCGGGAGACCTGCGGATGCTGTTGTGGCGGTTAGCGCGTCGGGTGATTGTGATGCGGGATATGTCGAGCGGATTTATAACGGGCTTTTTGCCTGCGCAGATCGGTTTGATGTGGCTGTTGTGGGGGGTGATACAACGCGCACGTCAGGCGCGCTGGTTTTGAGTTTGACGCTTACGGGTGAGATGGCGCAAGATCAGGTGTGTTATCGGTCTGGGGCGCAAGTGGGTGATGCGGTCTATGTTTCGGGCACGTTGGGCGATGCTGCGGGTGGTTTGGGGGTGGTATTGGGTGATGTCGATCTGCCGGGCGAGGTGCGAACCGCGTTGTTACAAAGGCATTATCGACCTGAGCCGCGGTTGGATTTGGGACTGGCGTTGGCGGAAACAGGGGCAGTGACAGCGATGATTGATGTGTCGGATGGGTTGGCTTCGGATTTGAGCCATATTTGTCAGCAAAGTGGTGTGTCGGCTGTGATTCGAGCAATGGCGATCCCCATGTCGCGGGCGTTTATAAAATTTTGTGAAGTGAGTGGAGAAAAAAAATTGGATCTTGCACTCACTGGAGGGGAAGATTTCGAGCTGTTATTTTCTGTGTCACACACACAGATCGATAAGGTCAAGGCATTGGCAGAGGCGTATTCGATTTGTCGCATTGGCGAGATTGTGGCTGGCGATGGCAGTGTGATGATAGAAGGTGAGGATGGCAAGCGCGTGCCATTAGAACAACTGGGTTATGATCATTTTGGAGGGGAGTAAGCCAGAGGCTGACAGCTAATTGCTGAACGCTGTACGTTGTCGCTGGCGTTTTTTTTCTGAGCGCTGGCGTTTTTTGTCGAGGCGTTTTTCGATCGAAGATCGGTTGGGGCGGGTTTTGATGCGCGGTTTGCGTTTTTTGTTGCGCTCGTTCAGGCGGTTTTGCAAACGCTCGAGGGCGAGTTGTTTGTTGCGGTGTTGTGAGCGGTGTTCTGTGGCGATGACCGTAATACCCGTGGGTATGTGGATTGCGCGTACGGCGGTTTCAACTTTGTTGCGATGTTGACCGCCGGGGCCAGACCCGCGCATGGTTTGAAATCGAACGTCCTTCAGGAGCGCGTTGTTGTCGGTTTTTTTAGACATTTTAAATAAAAAAATAGCGGTCAGTTTTTAACGATCACCCCACGAGATGTGATGGCGCAAAACTGACCGCTGAATTTTAATAGCTCAGGCCAGTCCTGCGCGTCGAAGGGCGTCTGCCATGGCATTGTCGCTGTGAGACTCTTGCGTTTGTTTGGATTTGAATGCGGCCATGTCTTCAATTTCGGCGGTTTGCCTATCTTGTTCTTCAACGGCACGCATGGAGAGTGAGATGCGTTTTTTTCTCGAATCGATTTCGCGGATCAAGGCTTTGACTTCTTGACCGGCTGAAACGACTTCGCTGGGGTTTGAGATGCGTTTTCCCGAAATGAACTGCGAGATGTGGATCAGCCCTTCAATACCGGGTTCAATTTCGACAAAGGCACCGAAATTCTGGATTGAAACGACTTTGCCCGTGATAATGCTGCCCGATTGGTAGCGCTCTGCTACCGTATCCCAGGGATCTTTTTCCAGTGCTTTGATGGAGAGCGATATGCGCTCATTTTTTTTGCCCAGATTCTTGAGGCCGATTATTTTGACGCGTATTTCTTCGCCTTTTTTTAAGACACTGCGCGGATTTTCTACGCGGGTGTGGCTGATTTCCGAGACGTGTACCAGGCCTTCAACACCTCCGAGGTCAACAAAAGAGCCAAAGCGTTCTATGCGTGTAATAGTTCCTGTTCTTTCTTCGCCTTCCGAGAGTTGTTGGCGCATCTCGTCGGCTTTTTTGCGATTTTCTTCTTCAAGATAAGCGCGGCGTGAAACAACGACATTGTTGCGTCCCCGCAGTTCAACTATTTTGAAGTTGTGGGTCTGGCCCGCATACGAAGCCGGATCATTGCAATATCCCGTGTCAATTTGCGACATGGGGCAAAATGCGCGAAGACCGCCTATATTCACTACAAGGCCTCCGGTATTGAAGCCGGTGACTTTGCCGGCGATGGGCATGTTGTTTTGATGTGCGTGACGCAGGAGTTGACGGCTGGAAACGCGCAGCGAAAATGTCAGGCGTATTTCGCCATCGGTGCTGGCGACAAAGGCTTCGATGGTATCGCCAGTTTTATATTTTAATTCACCCGATTCGTCGCGCAGTTCTTGAATGTCTATTGATGCTTCACTGCGTCCGCCAAAGTCGATAAAAGCTGTGGAGTCACCGATTTCGCAGAGGGTTCCGGTGACTTTATCGCCAGTAGAGACCTCGCGGTAACTCTGCTTATCGTTTTCTTTCAGCAATGCGTCAAATTCGGCATTCGGTGTGTCTTCAGTGTATTTTTTGTCGAGATCTTCGACAGTGGGCGCGTCGTCTGAAGGTGCATTGGCTGGTGTATCGCCAGCCGTTTCGCGTGTTGTTTCGGGGGTGCTCATAGTTTGTGACCTGTGGAATTGTTTTTGAGGGATGGGGATTGTTAGATAGACTAAACAATTTATAAAGGATACCGAAAATAAGCAACCAAATTTTCCTTATCAGGTATAAATTTAGTGCCCACTCCGACCATGTGCTTGAAAAAAAAGTGACAGTTTGATGTGTGTGATGTGTTATAGAGATAAAGTGATGGGTTGTCTATGAATGTCGAAATATTATATGAAAAATACGGTCCCATGGTGTTGCGTCGCTGTCGGAGGTTGTTGCGAGATGAAGATCGCGCTCTGGATGCCATGCAGGATGTGTTTGTGCGGGTATTGCAACGCCGGGATCGTCTAAAAGCGACCTATCCGTCGAGTTTGCTGTATCGCATTGCGACCAATGTGTGTTTGAATTGCATTCGCGATCAACGGCTCGATCTGCCAGGGGATGAAGAGTTGATGCATATTGCGGGGATGGAAGATCCGGAATCCCGGTTGGATGCCCGAGCGATGCTGGACCGGCTTTTTGCTCGTCACAGAGATTCGACGCGAACAATTGCGGTTTTGCATTTTGTGGATGGCTTCACATTGGCGGAAGTCGCCCAGGAGGTAGGGATGTCGGTTTCTGGGGTGCGAAAGCGGTTGCGGGGGTTGCGAGATTCGCTGAAAAAGTTGGAGGAGCTATGAGGAGGCAACGCGGTGATTGGAAGCTGGAGCGTTTTCGGCTGGATGAATTGCCTGAAGAAGAAATGAGATCTATTCAAAAGGCATTGGATGAGGATCCAGATTTGAGAGCACGCCTGAAGGCATTGGAAGGGTCGGATCGAGAAATTCACGAGTCCTATCCGGCTGATTGGGTTGCGCGGCGGGTTGCGCGTCGATTGGAGAGGCAAGGCGTGCCGAGTATATCGTGGGGAGGAGTCGGCCCGCGTTTGGTATTGGCCGCTGTGATTTTGCTCGCTGTTGTTTTTTCGATCTATTTGCCGGGGCCTGAAGTGCCGCCGGCCTGGGATCGGAAAGGTATGGATGGCATTCGGTTAAAAGGCGTAAAGCCGGATTTGTTGTTGTATCGGAAAAGAGCGTCTGAGGTTGAACAATTGGCGGATAGCAGTGTGGCTTATGCGGGCGATTTGATTCAAGTTTTTTATCGCGCGGCGGGCAAGCCTTTTGGGGTGATTGTGTCTGTGGATGGGCGCGGCACTATAACGCGGCATTTGCCCGCATCGGGAACAAGAGCTGTGCGCTTGATACAGGGCGATCCCGTGCCGCTGGATTATTCTTACGAACTGGATGATGCCCCAAAGTGGGAACGATTTTATTTTTTGACAGCAGATACGTCTTTTGATGTGCGCGATGCGATTCATTGCGGGTGGGAAGAGAATTTGAGCAATTTGCCATTACGCTTTACAAGGGAGGCAAATGATGTTGCGCCGATGGACAGTACTGTTGGGGATCGGTCTGCTGGTATGTGCTCAGGGAATTGAGGCATCACAAGTTGTGCGGCGTTTTGTGTTGGCGGCTGGCGCAAATTTTGGTGGGGAGAAACGCACACCTCTGCGTTATGCCGTATCGGATGCAGAACATTTTGCTCGTGTTTTAGAGATGATGGGTGGGGTTGAATCTGAGGATCAGTTTTTATTGGCTGAGCCGAGTTTGGAAAATTTTAAACGGGTTTTGGCGGATTTGGAAACCCGGATCATAAAAGCATCTCAGTCGTCAAGTCGCATCGAAGTTGTCCTGTATTATTCCGGACACGCCGATGAAAATGGGTTGCTGTTGGGAGAAGATCGGTTGACCTATCGCGCTTTGAGGGATGCAATGAATAGCGTTCGGGCGGATGTGCATATTACTGTGCTCGATGCGTGTGCTTCGGGCGCAATTACGCGCCTGAAAGGCGGGCAAAGGCAAAAAGCCTTTATGGTCGATACGTCGTCGGATATGCGGGGGTATGCGTTTTTGACTTCGAGTTCAGAAAATGAAGCTGCACAAGAATCGGATCGCATTCGCGGATCGTTTTTCACGCATTATCTGGTGTCGGGCTTGCGGGGCGCAGCAGATGTGACTGGGGATGGTAAAGTGACACTCAGCGAAGCGTATGCGTTTGCATTTCGCAATACGTTGAAGCGAACGGAAAAAACCCAGGGAGGGGCACAGCATCCGGCTTATGATATTAAAATGACGGGTACAGGTGATGTGGTAATGACCGATGTGCGAGAGACCTCGGCGAGTTTGATTCTGTCAGATGAGTTGAATGGTCGATTTTTTGTGCGCAATTCGCAGGAGC
>JAGWBW010000070.1:1073-2092 GCA_021295695.1 Candidatus Latescibacterota bacterium | reverse complement strand
GTGTCATCTGAACTGGTCAGTCTGCGTATTTATATGCCTTTGAATATGTGGCGTTCACCTTTGCGCCCTTATGCCGAAGGGGGCGTTGGTCGGTATAAGGGTAAAGTATTGGATGAGAATGTCGATGAGGTGAATGGATTGTATTGGGGCGGTGGACTGGATGTGCCGTTTTTGAAGTCTTTTGTTCTGGGTGGACGTATAGGCTATAATCGGTTTGTCGAGTCTTTTGCTGTGCCGGTGAATGGGCAAACGGATTATAGTGGAATGGAGTACAGCGTGGGATTGGGTTTGTTGTTATTCTGATCGGAGGGGAATATGTACCGAATGATTTTGTACGCGATTGTCATTTGTTTTTTCATTTCTGAAATTGCGAATGCACAACAAGATATTTCCAGCCATTTGGGTTATGTGGAGGTTGAAGCACTGGATGTGTTTGAGGCCAAAGATGTCAATGTGGATGTGTCTGTTGGACAATTGATGATAAAAGAGGTCGCTGAAAGAGTGAGTAAAAAAAATAAAAAAGTCGGTGAAGCCTTGTCAGATCTGGAACTGGTGCGCGTGCATGTTCTGTCGGTTGATGAGATTGCAATGCGTATGGACAAAATTGCGCGATATTTAGATGCGATGGGTTGGGAGATAATCGTTCAGTCACGGAAAAAACGCGAGCGCGTGTCGGTGTATTTGCAGAAGGAAGCGGATGATATTATTGGCCTGTTTGCAATGGTCCATGACCGCAAGGCTGGCACTTTAACGCTGATCAATGTGGTAGGCGTTGTTCAAGTTGATAAAATGGGAACTGTTGGTCGAGAATTAGAGGTGGAGGCGTTTGATCGCGTTGCTCGTTTATTGCCCGGATATAAACCGTCTGTCTCTAATGTACACCACCGCCTGGGTTCCTGGAAGGCGCGTATCGCTCCATTTTCGAATATTTGGCGCATAGATCATGAGGATTTTTTGGTGCGTTATAATCGGGTGGATGGCGTTTTTGTTGGCTGGCGATTGCCATTGAAATATCGATC
>JAGWBW010000070.1:0-998 GCA_021295695.1 Candidatus Latescibacterota bacterium | reverse complement strand
GACAACATGGTTGCGCTGGGTTTTGAATTGCACGGTTTGACGAATACGCAGGATAATTGGCGAATTGATGAGATAGAAAATTCGATTTTTGCCTTTTTGTTGCGACGCGATTTTAGGGACTATTATCGCCGGGAGGGTGTCAGTACTTATATTTTTCGGGATTTTGATCGTATGGTAGAGGTTCGAGGACAAGTGGGTGTAGATGTTTTCGAGTCGATGTCCAATAGCGTTTCCTGGAATCTATTTGGTGATCGATGGGGCAGTCGAATGAATTTTCGACCCAATCCTGAGATTGAGGCCGGGCAGATGCGGAATGTAATGGGTACACTACAGTTAGATAGTCGTGCGAGCCAGCGGTCTCGACAGGGGTGGCGTTTAATGGCACAGGCAGAGAAAGCAGGTGGTATTTTGGGAGGCGATTTTGATTTTGAACGGTATATCCTGGATGTGCGCCGCTATCAGTATGCGGGGCGTGGAACCCAATTGAATTTGCGCGTTCGCGCGGGTACTGGACGAGGACGTGTGCCCGTGCAATTTCTCTATCGTCTCGGAGGTCCTTCTTCGCTTAGAGGTTATGGGTTGAATGCTTATGAGGGAGATCGCATGGTGTTGTTTAATGCGATTTATTGGGTTGATGGCGAAGCCCATTTTAGGGATGACTGGCCCCTGGATGATGTTGGCATTGGTGTATTTTTTGATGCGGGTAAGGCGTGGTTTTCAGATGGGGAGCCTGTGGGAACACGGGTTGTAACGAGCGCGGGATTTGGTTTAAAGACCGATAATTTGCGCGTGTTTTTTGCCCGGCCACTGGATGCGAACGATCCGGTTGATTGGCGGGTTTGGGTGCGGTTTCGTCGGGCATTTTAGATTACGGCACAGATGTGAAGAGGGGCTAAAGGAGAATCGCAATGATCCATCGCGTTTTAATTCTTATGGTTGTATCCTGTGTTCTGATTGTTCAAGATCTGTTTGCTGTAGATGGCGTGCGGCGTTTTGTG
>JAGWBW010000069.1:11993-12469 GCA_021295695.1 Candidatus Latescibacterota bacterium | reverse complement strand
TGGTTATTGCCCACGTGGTGTTTGCCTGCGCCCATAACGTGGTATCCGGCCTCGTCGCGCAGGCGCAGGTGGTACTTGAACATATTATCGGGAGCATAAGTGCTATTGCCCCACACGCGCGTACGGTCGTACTCCTGCCCAGCCACCAGACATGCACGCGACGGGGCGCAAACGGGCGACGGACAAATTGCGTTGGCAAGCCAGGTACCGCGCTCGGCGAGTTGCCGCAGATGCGGCGTGCGCACCGGAATGTCGGGATTCATCTCGACCCATTCCGGCCGCTGCTGATCCGTTTGGACAAAAAGTATGTTGGGGCGTTTGTCCGGCATGCGCGTTCAATCTGATTTAAATATCTACTGTAAGAACTTTTCCCACCTCGCGTAGCGGCGTTTTGCCAGCTTTCAGCTTTTGTGTCACATCTTCCAAATACTGCATCGTTCGCCGGTCATAATACCGTTCACCACACGTCCCGCAAA
>JAGWBW010000069.1:0-11962 GCA_021295695.1 Candidatus Latescibacterota bacterium | reverse complement strand
CAAATATCATCGCTGTGACAAATAATGCATTTCATGGCCTTCTCCTTCGAAATTCAATCCAGCGGTTGGGATCAGGTTCGTAAACAGTGACCACAATGACTCGGTCTTCGTCTTTATCAAACGCACAAACAGTGTGAATTGGCCGATCGAGATTGGTCAGACCAAAAATTAAAGTACTTGGATAGGGTTTATCATCTGGATATTGGGTAATTGTTTCACCTTTTTGAATTGCTTCAAACACTTCCTTATCAGTGATGGCTCCCAATTCCTCTTGCAACATTTCCCGCCGAGCATGAGAAGAATATAGGACCTTGTCGTCTTCAAAGCATTTGCATATAGATGCAATATCAATCATAAACAATGGTCTCTTCGCCATCTATTTGACAAGTGGCATTCCCAATTCAGCACGCACCTCTAAGCAATCTTTGATCGCTTCTAACACATTCTTCTCAGCTTCTTCCTCAGTCTTCCCCTGGCTCACACACCCCGGAATTGACAGACATTCCGCGATATATACACCATCCTCATCTGTATAAATCGCAATCGTGAATTTCATCTGAGTCTCCTATCTCAGCACTTTTATATCATATTCCAAAACCCCATTCACGTCTTCAACAGTTAAGACCGGATACGCCTCTACAATTTCTTGGGGTGACATATTACGCGCGAGCAAGCCTAAAATATGCTCAACACTCAATCGCGTACCTTCAACAACTGGTTTACCACCCAAAATACCTGGATCTGAAATAATTTCCCTCATGTTTTATCCCGGATTCAATCTTTTTTAACACCTTAAAGCGATGCTTTTGCCACAAAGAAAGCTCATTGGTAGAATCAATCATCGTTTGCTTCGCTCAAGTTCTGCTATATTTATATCCTCAGCAAATGAGGGCAAAAGTGAGCAGCCCGGATGGTCAGGATAACCCGGATAGCCCGGATAATCTGGAGAATCCGAATGGCCAGGATACCCTCGATATGGTCTATTTTTGAACCTGTAAAGTCGATCACTTTCGATAGTCCCAAGGTACTCTCCACTGGCATCAACAATCTCCGGGTCTCCCCAGGGCAACCAGCCGAGCCAATTGCCGTCTGTATCAAACACAAATTCGCCCTTGCGAAAGGCAATCCAATCACCGCAAGAGTTAAACAGATATTGTACAGACATAATGAATCTCTTCAATTTCAAAGCTTGAATTAGAATCTTTTGAACTTTAGATTTGGCAGAATTTTAATACCAATGAAGTTTATCCAATGTTGACGTTTGAAATTTCTCCGCAGCTATCATGAACCTATCAAAGCTACCACCAAATAGATCTGCCTTGAGAGGAGGCCAGGACGTCTTTTCTCTTTCAAGGGCCAAAAAACCAGAGTGATAGTTGCCGTTCCTACCTTATGGACGTTTATGGTCACACAACCTGTAACTTCTAATTAAAACCCGGATATATACCGCCTTTTCTGGGGCTATAAGGCAAAAATCGGGGGTCATAATAAACCAAAGGCATTTTGTTGTGAACATCGGTCTTAATCACTGCGGTTTTACCAGAATCCCCAGTTGTATTGCTTATAGCGAAATCATCCTCTCCAATATAGCCTACTTTGATTTCCCACATCCAGGCTGTGTTTCCTCTATTTTCTTTTCCTCTAATAAAATTACCCTCGCGATCTCCCAAGACATATCTAAAGGTTATATATACACCGGCCTTAGGCAAATGTCCCTTGGGCTTGTTACTTTCCAAAGCCATTTTCAATTCTACATCTACGGCGGGTGCTTTGAGTGGCAGTAAATCAGGGTATGCATGAGGACGATTACGCCTGTATAGTCCCTCTGATGATTTTGCTATACCACTTCCAAGCAAATTTCCCAACATAGATGAAAAATTTGCGAGTTCGACTAATTCTGCAACCACAGGAGATTGAGAGGATATTAATTTTCGGTCAATAGTATCTAATACGCCATACGCATACTCAATTGCTTCAAGTAACACACTGCCCTCAATACCCATTAATTCTAACAGGGTTTGTTCATTTCTAATATTTAATCTATTAGGCTTTCGTGGCTTTAAAAATTCAGAATATTTAGAATTTTCCTCTAATGAAATCAACTCAGCCATTTGCACCAAATCCGATAATGAAAATCCCAGAGCATGGGCAATTTGATTAGCCACTTGAATGGTGGGTACACGCTCGTGTCGTTCTAACAGCCCTACCATTGTTCTATGGATACCTGCTTGTTCGGCTAATTGTTCAAGAGTCAACTGCTGTTCTATGCGAACAGCTTTTATTATAGCAAGAAAATTTTGGATAACTAAATCCAATCGATTTTGCTCCATTCAATAACCCCTTAGATGATTTATAAAAAGTATCAGGATGTGTGCAAAAAAAACTTGACATCTTTAAAAAAAGAGACTATAGTCTCCACCGAATGTCAACTTTTCTTTGGAGACCTAATTATGAGGCAAGTCAAAATTTTCGATCTTTTTTGTGGCACGGGTGGTTTTTCAAAAGGTTTTGAAAAGGTTGCCGATATTCAATATCAAACTGTTTTGGGTGTAGATTTATTACCTATTGCTGTCGAAACTTTTTGTTTTAACCACCGAGAAGCCTTTGGGATATGCAAAGATATACGAACCCTGAGAAGAACGGCAGTTTCTGACATGCTAAAAATTAAAAGAGGAGAATTGGACTTAATTATTGGCGGTCCTCCTTGTCAAGGATTCTCTTCTATAAGACCTTTTCGCTCGTGTCAAGAGGACGATCCAAGAAATTCTCTATTTGAGGAATATGCTTCATTTGTAAACTTTTTTCGGCCTAAAGCATTTGTATTAGAAAATGTTGTCGGTTTGGCAACGCATAAAAAGGGTTCTACAATAGAAATGATGGAGGAATGTTTCTATAAAATAGGATATGAATGCGACTGGAAGATTCTCAATACTGCTCATTTTGGCATTCCTCAGAAACGAGAACGATTGATATTTATAGGCGTCGTCAAAGGAAATATGCCCAAATTTCCTTTACCAAATTACCAATATAAAGGGGCGACTATCGGCCATAAAAAAAAATCCAGAATGCTTTTACCAAAGGAGCCTGATCTTTTTATAAAATCAGAATTAAACCCTTCAATAACCGTTATGGATGCAATTGATGATTTGCCTCCTGTTGAATCTGGCGAGAAAGCCACAGTATATGTCAACAAACCAAGAACGGAATATCAGCGGGCAAGAAGAAATGGAACCAAACTATTAACACTTCATGAAGCGACCAATCATTCGAAAAAAATGCTTAAAATAATACATCACGCGGGCAAAAACATCAATTCTATTCCCAAACATCTAATAAGTAGTGGGTTTAGTTCTTGTTATTCGAGATTGGATGCAAATGAGCCTGCAACAACGATAACAGTCAATTTTGTTCATCCAGCATCTAATAGATGTATCCATCCCCTACAAAACCGCGCTCTTACACCCAGAGAAGGCGCACGCCTGCAATCCTTTGATGATGATTTCGTGTTTGCTGGTACTCGCTCACAAATCGTCAAACAAATAGGAAATGCAGTTCCAACTCTGTTAGGGCAGCGCATCGGAGAAGCATTAGTTCCCATGTTTTAAGCGCCGACCATAGTACAAGCCAACCTGTTCTCCGCTATTCTAACTCTTTCAATACCTCGCGCAATCGCCGTGCAACGATCACATCCTCCCCTACCTCCATCATATAGGACATCACTTCCACGCCATTATCGTGGGTGAACATCTCAATGCGCGGGTCGCCATCTGACAACTGCTGCTGGACCTCCTCTGGCGCAATCGACAAAACTGTGCGATCCCAGTGAACCTCCAGAATCGGCGCCACATTAGACCGCCCGGGATCTCGCACCCGCGTCGTCACCGACGGCAAATCCGCAACCGCACTGCCAATCACCTGCAACCATTGCTCCCACTCTGTCCACTCGGCATCGTGATCGCGCTGCACCCACTTCTCCACCGCCGCCAGCAACCCCATCACCTCCTCCTTGCCCGCCTTCATCGCCCGTCCCAGCGAATGATGCGGCGCGCCATTGATAAAAGCAGCCTGCAAAATATCCTTTCGCCCCAGCACCAACCCCGACGACTGGGGACCTCGCAAACACTTGCCCCCGCTATAAGCCACAACATCTGCACCCGCTTGCAAATACGCATTGGGCACATCTGGCCGCTCTGCTGCGGCATCCACAAACACCGGCACACCCTTGCGATGACAAATCGCCACCACATCCTCAAGCGGAATATCGCTATGATCCGTTTGATCTCCAAAAAACGCAAACATCGCCGTGCGATCATCAATCGCTAAAGAAAGCGCGTCGTGATCTTCCACCTCCACCATCTCCACGCCCACCGCGCGAATCGCATGCGTATAAATATGCAAATGCCCCGGCTGATACAACACCCGATCTTTCATCCCCCTTGTATCGGGCAATTGTTTGATCTTATCCGGATCATCACCCGCCACACACGCCGACGTCACCTGCGTCAGTGCCGCCGCACATCCATTTGTCACCAGCCCCCACTCGCACTGCATCAACTCGGCAATGCGCGCCCCCACCGCATCCATCAACTCATCCAAATGCACATACGCCTTCGCCGCCTCCATCATCGCCTCGCGCACCTCGGGCAACATCAGCGAACCGCTAATAATCGTATATGTCCCGCGACAGTTAATCAACGGTCGCACACCAATTGAACCATAAGTGGGAATAGCCATAATCGCCCTCCACATCAGGCAAAATAGCGCGTGTACAAAATATAAATAGCCAGACCAATCATCAGGAGAAAACAGAACCACAACAACAGATCGGTCTTCAAAGACGGTTTCAGACGCTGGTCGAGATGTCTATAGCGCAAATACAACGTCCCCCCGGCAATCAGAGGAAACTTGATTGCCCCAAACAAATGCCCCATAGTCAGCATCCAAACCGGATTTTGAAAAAAGAAATACGCCAGAGAAGTCACCATAGGAGACACCACTGCCCAAACGCGCAAAATCCGAATCCGCGTTTTATAATCATTGCGCTCGATCAAACCCATCACAGACATGCCATCCGCAAAAATGCGCACACCACCACCCAGACCGGATATCGCCGTTGAATAAAGCACAAAAAAAGCACCCACCATAAACAACCAGAACGCCCATTCGCCAAGCGTCTGCGTGTACATATTGGACAGCACTGGAATCGTCTCCAATCCATCGGGTTGTTTATTGAGCCGATACAACACCCCCGCGCCCAGCATATAAAATGGAATCGTCGCACAGGTCAGCAAGCCCAGTGTCAAAAGCACATCGGTTTGCATCACCCGAATCCATCCCCTCGCACGCTGAACCCAGGCATCGGACTTATCCGCCGGTCCAGAAAAACGCGCATAGCCTTTTTCTACACACCAATACGTATAAGCCATTTGTTCGCCCGAACCCACCCCGGTGCCGCCATACATCGCCAGCGCAGCCAATAGCGCAAAAGCAGGAAAACCAAACGTCAACCCACCGCGCACCTCTTCCCAGGTAATCGCATATTCGGTCAACTGCAACAAAACAGCACAAGCGACCGTGATAAAAGTAAAAATGACCACCAGAACCGTCATCAACCTTTCGAGAAACCGATACGTCCCGGTCAGAATAATCACAGACGCCGTACCAGCCAGAATAACCGTCCACCATTCCGAGCCAAGAGAAGGCAGAGCCGTGTGAATCGCCTGACCAGCCCCCCCGTAAATCCCACCGCTGATCAACTGCCCGGGAATAATCCAGAGCAACCAAAAATAGATATACCACGACACCTTCCGCCCGTTAAACGCGGGCAGTTTTCCCGGCAATCGGTTAAAAGCGTGCAAAAAGGGTTCGCCAGAAGCAACCGAAAAACGCGACAGTTCCGCCTGCACAATATTCTTGCTCCAGCAACTCACCAGCACAAACCAGAGCATTGAAAATCCAACAATAGAACCCAAATTCGTCGTCAGAATAATCTCACCAGAACCCACCACAGACCCCACCAGGATCAGCCCCGGACCGAGAAACTTCAGCGTACCGCGAAGCCCTCGTGGGGGTTCCTGAACCGCCCGTGGATCCAGCGCGTAGAGATCTGGATTTTCATCTTCTCCCGATGGTTGCACAATTTTGGACTCTTCCGGCATATACCCTCCCTTTAAAAACAAAAAGCCACCCGGTATGCACAGCGCATTTTCAGGCAGTCCCAGACCATTGGCACTACTGACGTTGTGTTGCGCGTGCGACTCGCGGGTGGTTATTTATGTGCCGATTTTGAGTATCTAACGGCGGCGACGCGACCTGCGTCCACCGCGACCGGGGCGCCGACCTCCGCCTCCTTGCGTGTTCGGAGGAGGTGGGCCACCTGTTCCAGAATCGCGAAATGTAATGCGCCCCCGGTTCAGATCATAAGGTGAGGTCTCAATCGTGACCGTATCGCCCACAACAATGCGAATATTAAAACGGCGCATTTTGCCGGACGTATAACCGAGAATCTGATGTCCCCCCTCAATCTCAACCTTGTATTGCCCATCGGGCAAAATATCGACAATCGTTCCTTCCAGTACAACTTTTTCTTCTTTTGCCATAAAACCTCCGACTATGGGATGGATAAACCGACCACTATCCCTTTTACACAAACTGGGATGCACGCGGGCCGACAAATAAAGCCTGAACTTCAGTAAGATATAAGAGAAAATTTATGTCCACAAGTATTTTTGACACGCGACCAATTTCCAAATTTTACACCTGATCGCACAACTCAAAAAATGCGATAATTCAGGGCAAGAAGAAGGCTCTGTCTAAATGGCGACCCTTCTTCTTTGGAAATTTGCTCAATAGCCGTCAAACTAATTTTATTTTCGACAAAAAATGTGAAACTGATATTTGAAATATGTCTAAACCTCGCATCTTGATCGCGTTTTTTGTTGATGTGCAGTGTATTGGAGGACACAAAGGCAATTCTATTGGTAATTTCATAAATAAAATCGACATTCTGTCTGATATTATACTCTCGCCTGAAATAATCCCTCTTGAATGGCGTATCCAATTTGAAATCTGTGTTGACTTGCATCCGCCAACTGACAGGTCGGGAATACCGCACATTAATGGCTAAAGCTGGAGGAGGCCGTTCTATGTCTTTATCCCTGGTCTGTAATTGATACTGAACCCCCGCATTGATATCCCAACCAAAAAACCGGTCGCTGATCTGCTCCTGTGTGAGTACCTCGCGCATACGCAAGATGCCAATAGGACCAATATTGCCACCCCCGGTCACAAGACCGGTTTTGTCAATTTCGCTGCTCATATCTTCATACCAATAGCTCACATAGGTACGGCTACCGTAGATATTGCGGTACTCAGCTTCTTTTTCGATAATTTGCCCAAGCGTGATCATCGTGTCTTTGGGCAGAAAATCGCTAATAACGCCTTCTTCGAATAAAAAGTCTTCGATACGCACGGCTTTGCGCAGAGCGGTAGCATTGATAAATCGGCCATATCCAAGACCTATAATGACATCACTCTGCGGACGATCAAAGCCCTTACGCATCAAAGCGTCGGGACTGACAAAATAGAAAAACTTATTGGTTTCCCGAAAATACTTTTGAACCTGTATATCGAGATTCATATCGTAAGTACCCGTGCGTTCAGAATCTTCAAATGAAAATTGGCGAAAATACGATGCCGAAGTGAGCGCATCAATAAAATATGCAAAGGGCAGGGAAGTGTAGAATTTCTTGTACACAAAGCCGATTTCGCCCTGTTCGTGTACAACTTCTTTGCCCTCGGTCGTGAAATTAAAACTCAACACATCAATGCGTAGATTATCCACCCGGCTCACCGGCACTTTGTAGTCGGTGACCGAAACATTTTGCGCCTTTGCCGATGTTGTAAGTACTACAAGCATACAGCAGGTAAGTGCCTTTAATAGATATTGTGCATCCATGGTCAGCCTCCGCGTTGTGCTATTTGTAAGTCCAACAGGTTGTCCTCAGGATGAACGAGTCTGATACCCGTTCTTCATTCTGTATTCTCCGGATTCATTTCAACTGCAGGTCTCGGAATGATAAAAATAATATCATCGTAATCAGCTTCGACAACTGTCCCCGTATTATTTGAGTCGGTGAGCAGTGCTAAAACATCAACTGGACGGGGATCACCACCGAACAGACGCCGATAGTCTTGATAGGCATTCACTTCTTCCCAAACCCATTTTCCCAGATCGTCTATACCGCTACGCAACACAATAACATGTTGTCTGCTACTCGAAATGACCGTGCCTTTAGGTAGTGTTTCGCTCCAGATATATTTGAGTGATTTGGCTGCCCTGGGATTCCATTTACTTGCTCCAATTACCAGACGCACCGCAGCAGCACTGTCGTTTTTGTCGGAGTCGGTTTCATCAGATCCCTCGGGCAAATCGTGTACACGCCAACGCCAGCGCAATTTTTGAAACAAACGCAAACTGATGTTGATTTCTCTGCCTCGAAATGTGACTTTTGCTTCTCTTCCAAAATTTACTGCACTGCCTTTTGTTTTTGCATTCAGATAATGGTTATTGTCTTCTTCTAAGATCCGATAGTAAACATCTGATTTTTTTGTTTCTCTGTACAACAGACCCGACCGTCCCTCCCAGATCTTATCGGGATAAGAATTCAAAAATCGCGGATAGTCAAAGGTATCGAGAACACGAGTGGAGTCCCCTGCAGGCGTGACCCAGTGAGTAGGAGGCTGTGAGGGATCTGTTATTTTAAGTATTGTCGAGGAATCGAGACCTGGCCTGGATGGATCGGTCATCGCAGGATCAACGACCGTAGAATCAACAGATACAGAGACAACCGGTTGGACGACCGTAGAATCGGGACCGGCAGCAAAGCATATGCTGTATCTAAGATCAATAACAAAGACCACGAGCACGCACAGTCTGAGAACCATGTTTATCAAGTATATGCTGATAAAGTCAGTATGGGAACGCAATCCCATCATCCAACCCCGCCGTTACCAATAAAATATCGACTTTTATAAAGTTGGTTTTCCGCATTGTTGGTGACAGCCGATAGAAATCCAGAACGGGCTGCGGCTGCACCCCAATTGCCATATTTGTCAATGGCGATATAAGCCATCTGAAAGGGGCGCGCAGAGGGAACGCGCGCAATGAGATGTTGTACAACAGCTTCGCAGGCTTCCTGCGGAGATTTGCCATGCCGCATGTGTTCAACAACAGCATACGATCCACAAGTGCGAGCGATCTCCTCACCGCGCCCAGTGGCCGCAGCAGCACCTGCGTCATTATCTGCATAAAGACCCGAGCCAACAAGCGGTGAATCGCCAACGCGACCGGGCAACTTAAACGCCGCACCGCTTGTAGTACAGGCCGCCGCAAAATTTCCGTGCTGGTCAAGCGCGATCATACCAATAGTATCGTGGACATCTGCGGGAGGACCTGTTCGCTCCCTTTTCCACTTTTCCCAGGCTCTTCGCCCGTGCTCGGTAAGCATATTGCATTCTTCAAAGCCCTGTGCACGAGCAAATTTCAGCGCGCCATTGCCCACGAGAAAAACGTGATCGGTTTTCTCCATCACGCGCCGTGCCACAGCAGCGGGCGTGGCAATATTTTTAAGACCAGCCACCGCACCATAACCGAGGTTGCGCCCGTCCATAACCGCGGCATCGACTTCGACCTCGCCCTCGGCATTGGGATATCCACCGAACCCAACGCTCTTGACCGCAGGATCGCGTTCCGCCACTTCAACACCCCGCACAACAGCATCGAGCGCAGAGCCACCGCTTTTTAAAATTTCCCAGGCGGGCTGATTAGAAGCGAGACCAAATCGCCATGTGGATACAACAATGTGGGACATCGCCTTCTTTCTATCTGAATTTTGAACCTTTTCTATTCTCCCATCGCCCGATAAATCGCATCTCGCGTACCTTCGAGATCAAAACACTCGTACTGGTTGTCGTACATCACACGCGACGCAATATGCATGGCCTGTGACTCGGTCAGATAGCCCTCTTCTACTTCTGCTTCGAGGGTTTTGTCAAGCCAGAAACGGGTTTGAAATGCGTAAGCAGCGGCGCTGGTGGGCCAGCGTGTATCGCCACCAAAAACAAAGAGCTTGTTGATAGGAGCACCGTGGATAAATCGGCGGACAAAGTCGCCTGAAGCATAGGGATTGATAGACCAGGCCCAGCACAGATCTGCCCAGACATTTTTGTAGTGCTTGGTCAGCGCAATGAGTTCATCGCTATAGGGATAGGCAATGTGCATAAGCACAAAGCGAGCGTCGAGATACTTAGCCAAAAGCGCGCAGAGATTGCCAGATTTGATGCGGTCAACAGGCATGCGATTATTACCGGCATAATAGCCCGTATGGATTTTGAAAGGTAAATTGTGTTCAATAGTCAGTTCCACACCGCGTGCCCAGCACCAGTCGCCAAGGCACAATCGCATCGCTTCGGAAACATTATTATTTGAGCTAAGCGTGGCGTAAAGCGCGCGTTCGACATCGCCGCGCGCGCGCGCTTGCCAATTGAGGGTGCGATTATACGCATGTTGGGCTTTAACCGCAATGGCACAAGGCGCATGTTTCTCAAATATAGCCTCCATCGCCTTCTGAAGAGAATCGAGATCAACAACGGTAATACCGGTATCTTGGGCAATGGCTTCCTGGTCTATCTGTCCACTGCAAAACCCCGCCCATGAGAGATCGTAAAGAAAAAAGTCGGGACCAGATTCGTCGGGAGCGCAGGGCCAGGAAGAATCATCTGTTTGAATATGGTCGAGATTCGCGACTTCGCGCAGCAAATTGTAGCGACCGCCGGGAGTACGCAGTTCGATCAATTTTTCCTGTGCAGGCGCAAGCACATCGGGCGTGAGTTCGTCAAAACCATACACATCGGTGACAATGCGCCGCACAGCCTCGCCATAACCCGTGTATTGCGTGGCCTCCCACGCCGCGCGAACACCTTCAAAACGCCCGGCAAGGTCGGGATCTGAGGCATCTGTGAGACGCCTCAGGGCTTCCTGTGATGCACCAGCCGTAATGAGATCAGCAGGCACATAATTGCCAAAGAGATCCTGTAGTACGTCGGGACCATCGTCAAGCCAGTCAGGCTCCCGACGAAGATGCTCGTGCGTATCGCACAACGCGGTTTGTTTGATATGTTCAGACAAGTTGGTGGTCATGTATTTATTCCTTTCATCATCTCGCGATTTTCAACCAATATCCCCCATCCACACTCAACACCGTCCCCGTAATATAGTCGGCAGCGTCGGAACAGAGAAACGCGGCGGCATTGGCAATATCTTCCGGCGTCCCCAGACGCTTCCACGGCAGCGTGGTGGCAGCCTCGATGATCTGTTCTTCAGTCGCATATTGACGCTCACCGGGCGTGTCGATGTATCCGGGCGTAATCACATTGGCGCGAATGCGGTGATCGGTAAGCTCATTGGCAATAGTCGCCGACATCTGATTGATCCCTGCCTTCGCTGCATTATAGGGCAACGAGGTCGGAAAGGGAATATTGGACAAAACAGAACTGATAAAGAGAATCGCCCCGCCATCGCCCTGTTTGACCATCTGGCGGGCACCGGCCTGCGCCATGTGGAAAGCCCCCCAAAACGTGACCTCAAGCGTGCGACGCGCACCATTCAGTTCCAAATCGAGAAAAGGTTCGCGCTTGCTGTAATACGCATTGGAAACCACAATATCGAGACGCCCAAATCGCTCAACCGCAGCGGCGACCATCGCATCCACCGCATCGCGGTCAGAGACATCTGCCCCATAGACGAGCGCATCGGACCCCGCACTGCGAATTTCAGCGGCGACCTCCTCAGCCTCGTCGGGATGCGTGCGATAATTGACCACAACCTTTGCACCTGAACGCCCCATCCGAAAGGCAATACCGCGCCCAATACCCCGCGACGCACCGGAAATAAGCGCGACCT
>JAGWBW010000328.1:2268-3289 GCA_021295695.1 Candidatus Latescibacterota bacterium | reverse complement strand
GAGAGGTGACACAAAGCACACCGTTGTTATTTTTGTCAACATAAGTATGAATGAGATTGTGATCTTCAGAAACCAACATACGATTAATAAAGCGCTTCTCTGGCAGTTTCAACTGCCCTACAAATTCACCTTTAATCGAGAAGCGAAGCGTCTGTCCGGTTCCTCCATCATAGATCAGCAGCTGGCCGGTGTTGGGGATAATAGCAGACTCGCTCGGTATCTTGTACTGGCCTACGCTACCCCCCCGACTGCCAATAGGCCACTTATAGCTTCCCTCTCTGTCAAAAACTTCAATATTTTTTTTTAAGTTATCTAAAATTATGATATAGTCCTCCCCAATCGTCACAGAACCTACACGCCCGAGTGCGGGTCCAGCCTCGGGGAGCTCCAGTGTGATATCACCAACCAATGAGAGATGGGCTCCTTGTGTTTGTGTATCGAGAACGATTACATCTTTCTGGTTTTCAACCGCACTCTTTTCGCAACTCCCAAAGATGAGAAAGAGGAGTGCCAGCCACTCCACTGGAATCAATAACTTTTTTTCATTCATTAATGATAATCCTTACTATTATCGTTGGATTGGTGTTCCCAGCCTGTTTACCGAGAACACCAATCCAAACTTGAGCCTATCAAGTTCGGGGTTGCACACTTTCTTTTTCACGAGCATATATACACTAATCTTGATGGCCAACCCATTTTCTTTCCGTTTTTGTTTCGCCTGGCACGCAAATGAAAACGGTATCTTCAAAACATTCATACTCTTTGTAAAGCCAACAGTCTTCCACGTAGGAACTCATGAAGGACCAGCTACCCTCGTATCCGTAGATACTCGGAGAAGCCATCCGAAATTGCTCAGGCTTAGTCAAAATTTTCATAATATCACCTCCTTTCCTTTTAGTTAAATCAAAGTGTGCGTACACATATTACAACACACCTTACTCAATAGGCTCAAGTAAAACCATTCTCTTAAGCTCATATTCCCAAATGCTTGCGCTCTAAATTGCTGTTGCAACCTACCCCT
>JAGWBW010000328.1:0-2238 GCA_021295695.1 Candidatus Latescibacterota bacterium | reverse complement strand
TCAACACTCCTGCCATACCATATCTCGTTCGTAAATATCAATAAATCAATGTAGATAACGAATCCATCTCAAATTTTTTTGCAATGATTTGAGCATAGGTCAATCCTTTGAGATGATCGTTCAGAAGTGGTTTTTGCAAACGCAAATGTCTTTGAATCACACCAAAAAAGAGGACTGTATTTTGAGGGCGATCTTTTGAAGGCAAGTGACAATGCGTTATGCTATTTTTTTTATTCACAACAAAGATCGCTGGGGTGCGATGAGTGAGTAACTCATTTTGGAATAGCATGTTCTCAGTATCCGGAAGCAACTCGTAATGCAGATTAAAACTCCTTTTGTATCTTTTCAACACACCCGCAGGAGCATTGGCAAAAGCATAAATTGGAAAGCGTTTTGAGGGATTCTGATTTTGGTACACATGCTCCAATAACTTTATCTGGGTGATTAGACAAGGCTGACAGTCTTGCGGCTTGAAGACCAGAACCAATCCTTTTCCTGTTTTAGAAAAGTCTGTTGATATCCAGTCGCTGTTTATATTCTTCAATTGAAACTTCGGAAATTCCTGTCCTTGAAAATTGGATGCATAGGTAGAGGCGTTTATATGCTCCTCATAATCTGCGTTCACTCTTCGAAGCTCTCTGATTTCCTCCCAACGATGAGCATTCGTATCTCTTAATTTCCATAGCCCAAATAGCGTAACCAGAAGAAAAACAGATAGCAGAATATTCAAAATCAGCGATATTTTCCGAATTTCTTGCATTTACTTTCTCCCCGTCAGTGAGGTCTTGATTTCAAAAAAAATCAATAACAACATCGGTCATCTTTTTTCGTCCTTCTGCGCTAATTATCTCAGTAGCTGGAATGCGATGCGTTGATTCCAAAGTCAATATCGTTTGACAAATTTCTTCTTGAGAAAGCGGCTGGCTGACGACTGTATTGACTGTGTTATTTACAATTTTTTTCTTGTCGCTAAAAACAAGCAGAATAACTTTTCCTTTTCCCAGACTCTCTAAGACTCGAATATTTTCCTGTATAAATTCAGGCTCGTCGATAGAATTAACGAGCAAGACATAAGCATCGGGAACGGTTCCAAAAAGCAAGATCAATGAGGGCAAAGTATAACTCTGAGATTTTTCGTAAAAGCTATGAGGTATGATACCGGACTGACCACCAACAATGATGATGTCCGAATCTGATTGTTCGATACCGACCATCGCGGAATTGAGAAGTGGAATGTGCATATCCTTAGGATTTTGGATGCTTTGATGTCCATCATATCCATTTGGAAATGTAAAATCGAAATCAAATAATGCAGACTGGTGTTCTGTGCCCAGTTGACCAACTTTATAGCCCATTTTTTGTAATTGTTTTCTCAGTGCCAATTGAGCAGTGAACTTGCCTTGCTGCGGTCCTGTCCCAAATATGCCCACGACAGGTTTCTGGCTTCTGTTTCTCCAATCATAAGTTTTGGTCAAAGCCTCATAAGTTGCAAAATCAATGGTCGGTGCTGCATAATGCAGATGTTTTTCCTCAAATGCTTTGCAGATATTTTCGTATTGATTATCTGCAACAGAACTCAGACTGTAAACATTCTTATTATACTTCAATGCCAATTTTAGAGATTCTTGTAACACATCGCGTTTCTTAATCCGGCTAATTTCATCCAAATATCCCAAAACGAGCGTATCGCCGTATTGCAGGCAGTCGTCCAAATTTTGTTGTATGATCAAATTAGATTCTGCCCCACCAATAACCTCCCCACAATCTTTGCCGATGGTTCTTTTGCCAACAACGTCAGCTACCCTTGCAATTCTAAACGGCAATAACTCCCGAAACCGCACCAATCCATGCATTTCTTTGTTATAGGGAAAAATGACGGCTTCTTCTATCCAGCCTAGCGTATTTGCCTTATTTAGGTCGCGGATTGAGACGTCTGAGCGTGACCTGGGTATCTCGCTTATCGCATAAGTGCTGCTATCTACCAACTCGGGACATTGACTTAAAGAGTGTAGCTTCAAAATTTCTGTCAGGTCGTTGAACGTGATGCCGTCATATTTCTCTATAATCAGAGCAATCAAGCCGGAAATATGCGGAGCCGCGAAGCTCGATCCGCCCATAAATATCTGTTTGTCGCCAAGCCAATTCAGGCGTTGACGATCACCCCGTGCGACAAACTGTATTTTTTCGTGTGGGTCATAAAAGTAATCAAATTTTCCACTAACTTTTCCTCCTGCTACA
>JAGWBW010000327.1 GCA_021295695.1 Candidatus Latescibacterota bacterium | reverse complement strand
CTCTACCTCACATCTTACTCTACTCAATTTACCATAGTACCCGAAACATCCATTCGCCTTGCCATAGGTTCTATTGGTTTATATACGACGACGCACCCGCTTCTTTGTGTAGTTGAGGCTGGCGGTGTGACAATGCATCGCAAGGCGTACTACCCGCCAGATGCTCGCAGGGTTCCCCCGGGAAGACCACCGACGGTTGATGAAGCGTCTATCTATCTGAATGAGGGACCTGCTCTCTTACCCGCCTCTATTTCTGCGGCAGGTCCTTCCTTGCCAGTGATTTGGAATCCAGTAAGTCTTCGGATAGATCCTCTTCGCGGTGGACATACTTTTGTCGCTGGGATTGACCCTCATACACAAGCGGTTCATATTAAGCTTTTCGATATCTTTAGTTCAGGATGGACTTTTAAGTTTCGTAAACCGTATCTCTATCTATCTGAACCGCCTGTCTGGCATGTTGATTCCATTGACCGTATAGCCATAACGCAAGAATTTGTAAAACGGTATGATCTATATAAGTATAATCATTGGCGGCTCTATGTGGTTGCAGGTAGCACACTGAAAATTTTCAACATTTATCAATTCTGGGACCTTCCTCGGAGAGCAGAAATCGTTGAAGTGTGGTCTGAACCTATTCAGGCGACAGCCCCGCCTTATGATCTCTTGTTCTGGAAAAACGCGCTCTGGATGTCCTTTCCTGATGAACACCGCCTTGTAAAAGCACAGATCGACTTTGGTAGTGAAGAACCTCAGCATATCACCTATCGCGATATTCCGCTGATGGACGGCATCCAGCCCAGTGCATTGACGGTCAATTTTTCAGGTCAGTTGTGTGTGCTGGATATGCACAACAGTAAAATTTGGATACTAAATCAGGAGGGTGATCCCATAACCCATATCGAAGTCAAAGGTCCGAGTTTTATGCAGGACGGGCGTCTGAATGGCGATCTTGTCGCTGGTCTTGAAGAGGGTCAGGATGTGCTCTATGTGGTCAAACCGTCGGGCACTATGACTATACTCAAAACCGAGATGCCATGATGGTATGGTAGAGAGATAGGGCGATGCTCAAAAATTATTTCACAGTCTCGATTCGAAATTTACTGCGGAATGGTGTGTATTCCCTGATCAACATTTCGGGACTGGCAATGGGCATTGCGCTTTGCATTTTGGCCTATCTATATGTTTATCACGAGTGGACTTACGACACATTTCACAAAAATGCAGACCGCATTTACAGGGTCTATAAAATACAAGAGCAGGCACGCGGCCAAAGATCAATAAGTGCTTTTGTTTGCGCACCACTGGCACCGGTACTTGAGAATCGCTTCGCGGACATTGAGCACTGCGTTAGACTGACAAAAAAAAAGGCCCAGATGAAATATGGCGATAAAACCTTTCATGAAGATATACTCTTTGTCGATACAGGCTTTTTCGATGTATTCACTTTTCCGCTGCTTCAGGGACAATCTGAATCTGTTTTTATGCATAAAAATTCGATTGTTTTGAGCGAGAGGATGGTCCGTAAATATTTCGGTGACGAATATCCTTTAGAGGAGAAACTATCGGTAAAATTAGGGGAGGTACACGAATTTATTGTCACGGGAATTGCGAAGAATCCCCCTGAAAACTCCAGTATTCAATTTGATTTTTTACTGCCGTATCAGAGTATGCCTCTTTTTGGAACGGATATTGACAGTTGGAATATTTATATGTCCACGATGCTTTATGTCCAGTTGCCCAGTGCCACAGAAGTGACGGGTCTCGAAGCGCGGTTTCCAGGTTTTGTTGAAGAGGTTATACACAAAAGCGCGAGCAGGTTCCCGTTTCAGTTAAAATTGCAACCAATAACAGAAATACATCTCAATTCCGACATTTCTGGCCTTGAGTCTGTGAGCGATCCGATATATGCCTACATTTTATCAGGTATTGCACTGGGAGTTCTTCTGATTGCGTGTATCAATTTTATGAACCTATCCATTGCGATTTCTTTCACACGCGTCAAAGAAATTGGCATGCGCAAGGTGGTTGGTGCTTCACGCACGCAAATCGTTCAACAGTTCTGGTGTGAGTCCTTTTTGTTGACACTGGTCTCTTGTGTTCTTGGCGCAGTGCTGGCAGTATCTTTTTTGCCGACCTTTAATCGTTTAATGTATAAGCGTCTCTCCGTTGATTATTACACCCATGATATTACGATTGTCGTGCTTTTTGGCCTGATATTTTGCGTGAGCTTTATTGCTGGCGGTT
>JAGWBW010000326.1:2334-2703 GCA_021295695.1 Candidatus Latescibacterota bacterium | reverse complement strand
TCGAAGGATTTTATCTAAAGGAAATCAATATATTCAATGTCCTTGAAATCTTCACGCTTCTCGCTTTGTTTGTCGCTTGCATGGGATTGTTTGGCCTTGCAAATTTCAGTGTTGAACAAAGAATCAAAGAAATTGGAATCCGCAAAGTACTGGGTGCAAATCTTGTAGATATTTTTACATTGCTTTCAAAAGAGTTCCTGAAGTTAATCGCGGTCGCTTATGTATTGGCTTTTCCCCTCGCTTATTATGCCGGGGAGCAATGGCTACAAAATTTTGCATACCGAATAAACCAGAGCAGCCTTGTTTTTATTATCGGAGCAGCCTCGGGCATCATTGTCACCCTATTAATCGTAGGCTATCAAGCTGGCA
>JAGWBW010000326.1:0-2259 GCA_021295695.1 Candidatus Latescibacterota bacterium | reverse complement strand
GGGCGCATTAATGTTCAAAAACTATCTCGTCATCGCGATTCGCAATTTGCTCAAATACAAAATGTACTCAGCGATCAATGTTATCGGACTGGGCATTGGCATCGGGTGTGTCATATTGATCGGCCTGTTTGTGCAAAACGAGTTGGCTGTTAACACACAACATCCACATACAGATCGCTTGTATCGGATCATCGGTGAGTATCGATCAGAAAATGGTCAGAAAACATACGACTGGCGCATTTCGGGTGCAGTAGGCCCCACTTTGGCACGCGATTTTCCAGAGGTTGAAATCTCCACACGCACAATGCTTCGCCAAGCCTGGGTGCAGCACGAGGAGACAGTCTTGAATCGGGTATTTTGTCTCGCGGACCCGAATTGTCTGGATATGTTTAACTTCCCAATGATACAGGGTGACAAGTCCGCTCTTTTACAGCATAATTCTGTTTTTATTACCGAATCTATAGCGCGCGATTATTTTGGCGATCAAGACCCCATAGGCAAAGTGCTTACGGTCGAAAGTGGCTTTATTGGAGGCGATTATACTGTCGCGGGTGTACTTAAAGATTTGCCCAAGCGATCTTCGATTCGTTTTGACATGCTTTCAGCCTCTGTCACGCCTTATTTCCTTTCTGAATATTGGAATGCCTATTTGCCAACAGCACATTGGCGAGGCTCAATCACGGTCCACGTACGGCTAAAAGAAAACACATCGGTTGAAAAATTGGCTTTAAAAATACCCGCAATGGTGGAACAGTATATGGGACCGGAAATGGTAGCACGCACGACGTATCACTTCCAGCCCATGGATGAAGTGCATTTGTACTCGCGACGCGATTATGGACTTCAGGACGTATTCGACCTTGAAGGGCCAGTGACGTATGGCAATATTGCACATGTTTATGCTGCGTCTGCTACAGCCATTCTCATTTTTTTAATTGCGGGCATCAACTTCATCAATTTGACCACAGCCCGATCAGCTAACCGGGCACGCGAGGTGGGACTGCGAAAAGTGGTCGGCGCGCATCGAGGACAACTCGCTTTACAATTTTTGGCCGAGTCAGTGATTTTCTCTGTATTGAGTTTGATTTTGGGGTTAGTTGTTGTTTCTGATTTCTTACCACATTTCAACGACTATACGGGTAATTTTTTGACATTGGATATCACGAGCAATATGGTGCTTGCTCTGGTTGGATTATCTCTGATAACAGGGCTTCTTACGGGGATTTATCCAGCATTTCTTTTATCGCGGTTTCGGCCTGTTGAAGTGCTCAAAGGCACACTCGCAGCAGGTGCTCGCGGTGGGTTATTGCGCAAAGTGCTGGTGGTTTTTCAGTTTAGCACATCTATTGCACTGATTGTGATCACATTGGTTGTGTTTAATCAAATGTCGTATATCCAGAACAAAGACCTGGGATTTGACAAAGAGTACGTCATTGAGTCTGGTCTTTTGTGGGAATCTCGCAACTCCCGTTTGCGTGAAGATCGCTTGTGGGAACGGTACAATGTTGTCAAAGATGCGTTTTTGCAGCATCCCAATATTACGGCTGCAACGATTTCGCGTTCTTCACACGGACGCACTGCGCCACAAGCGACTTTTAGTGCTTATGAACCGGGCAAAGAAGAATTGCGTATGGGCAGGAATGAAGTGGATGAAGATTTCCTGAGTTTCTTCAATATTGAGCTTGTTGCGGGCCGAGACTTTTCAAAAGACGCAGCGAAAAGGTATGATTCGGAATCTTATGTGCCCCGAGATCAGTTGGACCAATTGAAGGTTCACGGTCAGGCAGAATACATCCTCAATGAAACCGCTGTTAAAATGCTGGGCTGGACAGACCCCATTGGCAAACCATTTGGTGTGAAGGGGCGAAGACCAGGGCGTGTTATAGGCGTAGTTAAAGATTTTCACTCGCGCACATTACACGAGCCACTGGGCCCCATGGTTTTATATGCAAATAACGCGGTACCCAAGACACTTTACCTGAAGATAAACTCTCAAAATCTCAATGAAACCGTTGCACATATGGAAAAGGTATGGAAACATTTTTTGCCGATTCGTCCTTTTGCTTACGCGTTTATGGATGACAATCTGAATCAGCGATATACCCAGGAGCGACAGTTGAGCCACGCGATAAGCGTTTTTGTTGCTCTGGCTATTTTTGTTGCCTGTTTGGGACTATTGGGGCTGGTTTCATTTTTGACCGAACAGCGCAAAAAGGAAGTGGGCATTCGCAAGGTGTTGGGTGCATCTGCGAGTCTTAT
>JAGWBW010000325.1 GCA_021295695.1 Candidatus Latescibacterota bacterium | reverse complement strand
AGCTGGATGTAGAAGATCTCGTCGAAAGATAGGCGCTGTCGCGCAGTGTCTATATCTGTTGTTGTGTCTGGGAAGTGGATTTTTTCAATTGCGTCTCGCAGGGGCATTATGCCACAGCGTTTGCGTATGTCTTTGTCTAATGGGTCTTCAATTTGATCTCCAATAGCTTGTAGCGCGGCGAATAAGAGACGGCGAAGTGCGCGGGCTGTGAGGCGGTCTGCTTTCATTTTTGATGTGGTCGAATACAGCGGAATGATGCGTCCGGTATGTAGCCGCTGATTGTCGTCGTCTTCGTTTGCGAGAACTTCTATTTCGGGGTGTACCATTTGCAATGTGCGCCCAAACCGCGTCAATTTGCCCCCGAGTGCTACGATGTCGCCAGCGCGATATGAATTTTTGAAATATTGAATTCCCCCAAACCACGTACACGCGACCGATCCGGTCTGGTCTTCGACTGTCATGACGAATCGCCGACGCCTGCCGGGAATTATTTGCATGCTCACGATTTCACCTACTGCGGTTACTTCCCCATCCAGCGGCAAGTGTGCGATTCCGACTTCGGTGGATCGATCTATGTACCGATAGGGCACATACAATAGGAGATCGCCCACGGTGGCGATGCCGGCGTTTTCCAATACTTTTTCGCGTTTCAGCCCAATGCCCGGTAGTGTTCGCAGGGGCTGATTCAAGTTTGAGAGCATAGTGGTTTATTTTGTGTCTTCTTCGTCATCTTTCTTTTTGTTTCGTTTATCTTTAAACGTTTTGATTTTTTCGAGCACATCGGGCGCGTATTTGAGCAGGTCGGTGATGGACATGCTTTTGTCTTCTATGGGTAGAAGCTGTGCTTTGCCTTTTTGTATGACGATGAATGCCACGGGTTGCACAGAGCCGCCTCCGCCCGTGCCACTGTTGCCGTCGTCTTTTTTTCCCTGTCCTCCTCCCGCACCAAATCCAAAGGATATTTTGGATACGGGGATGAGGGTGACTTCGCCCACAATAACAGGCTCGCCTACCACGGTTTCGGTTTTTACGATTTCACGCAGTTCGTTTAACATTGTTCGCACCATGTCTTCAATGGCCATATTTCCTCCGATAAATAAAGTCGCGATAGTTAGCAGTCAGCAGTCAGGTGTCCACCAGATTTTTGCGCGCATGAGTCCGCCGCGCAGGATCAGAGCGAGTGCGGCGAATATCAAACGGTGAAGATAAATGGAGAGTTTCAAGGATCCCGATCCGGCAAAGCGCGGTTGCAAAAAATCAGGAGTGATTGAGATGCGGATGCGTTTGCCTAAGATGCGTTTGGTCGCTTCGATATATCCAAATAGACGTCCGGTGAAGGCAGGGTCGTCTGTTCCCAATTCCAGATTCAATTCTGCGTGTTGAAGTGCTATTGTTTTCAGCAACCGTTTTATAAATCGCGTCAGAATGGGGCGCGCTTCGGCGGCGTAGTTCAGGTATTTTTTTATTTTTACGTGCAAGGTCTCTGTTGGATGTGATTTTTTTTTCGGTCTGTCCCGTTGTGGTTTGGTGGTAATATCTCTTTCGGATTTTGTTGTTGGCTCTGATGATGGCGGTTTTTCTCGGGGTCGCCACGCGGTCCAGCGTCCGATAACGACGCGCAGTTGTATCCCCTTTTTGTCAATGTCGCAAATAATACCACATAGCCCGGCGCAACCGCGCGCAGAACCGGATATGTTGTAGTCGTTTTCGCGGTAGTATCCCGTTGCGCGTATGCGGATTGGCAGGCATAAGAAAAGTGCTATAATAGCGAGGGGGATACCCAGCACAAGGCCAATGGTGATGAGGATTGATGTAAGCATTTCCAAAATAGGGTATAAATGAGGGTTAAAGTCAAGTAGTTTTGCCTATGCACTTGACACAAGGGCGTGTAGATGACAATATATGGGACAAATGAAGAGTTAAAAATACCCCATTCTGGACGCCTGCTTAAGGCATGCAGGCGTGACGAACACTAATCGTCATTGCGGCATGGTGTTAGCCGCCACGCGCAAGCACAACGCCAGTAATCCAGAAGGTTTTTAGCTGACTGCTAATCGCAGAACAAGGAGCATTTATGACGATTCACCAGCAGGTCAAAAATTGGGCGGCGGAGAATAAGATTTCTGCTGCGGCATTTCAAGGACTTTCACAATGGCTTATCGAACCGGAATTTGCCGATTTTGTACCGGAAATTCAATTGCTTATTGAAAATGAAGATATAGACGAGCTCGAGGATGCTTTTCGCACGCATATCGAGTTTGGTACGGGGGGTATTCGGGGCAAGATGGGTCCGGGTCCCAATCGGATCAATTTGAGGACGATTGGCGAAGCGGCGCAGGGTTTGGCGCAGTACATTCTCAAATCGGGTATTGAAGATGTTAGGGATAAGGGTGTGGTGATCGCGTATGATACGCGCAATAATTCGGATGTTTTTGCGCGGGAGACGGCTTCGATTATTGCGGGTAATGGTATTGTCGCGCGTCTGTTTGACGGTCCTCGCGCTACGCCTCATCTTTCTTTTGCGCTTCGGCAGACGGGTGCTGTTGCAGGTGTGGTGATTAGCGCGAGTCACAATCCGCCTTCGGATAATGGTTTTAAGGCGTATTGGATCGATGGCGGGCAGGTTGTTCCGCCGCACGATAAGAATATTATTGCCGAGGTTGGTGCTGTTAAGCGTCTCAATAGTGTTGATTATGAGGAGGGGGTAGAACGGGGGCTGATTGAGGTGCTCGATGCGAAGCTCGATGTGCAATATGTCGAAAGTCTGGCGGATCTTTCTCTTTGCGATGCCCGCGATATAAGTGTTGTATATACGCCGCTACACGGGGTTGGTGCAACGAGTGTTGTGCCCGCGTTGCGGAAGCTGGGCTATTCTCCCCATCTGGTTGAGGCGCAAGATGTTCCAGATGGCAATTTTCCGACGGTGGCAGGGGGTGTGGCAAATCCCGAAGATCCGGGTGCGCTTTCTCTATCTGTTGAAGATGCAAAACGGATTCGGGCTGATATTGTTCTGGCGAGCGATCCCGATGCGGACCGCCTGGGGTGTGCGTTGTCCCATCCACAGAAGGGGTGGGATGCCGCTCTCGAAGATCTCGCGATTAATGGCAATCAGATCGGCGCTATTTTGTGTTATTATATTTTGACTTCGCTTAAGGAGCAGGATAAATTGCCTGATAGGGGAGTTGTGTGCAAGACGATTGTTACGACGGATCTTATCAGTCTTATTGCGAGGGATTTTGGTCTGATACCTGTTGACAATCTGCTCGTCGGGTTCAAATATATTGGCGATGTGATTAACAATTTGTCAGATGATGAGACTTTTGTGTTTGGTACGGAAGAGAGCCACGGTTATTTGTTTACGGATTTTGTGCGCGATAAGGATGCGGCTGTTGCGGCGGTTTTGCTCGCGGAGTGCG
>JAGWBW010000324.1:4184-4496 GCA_021295695.1 Candidatus Latescibacterota bacterium | reverse complement strand
TCGCTGTTTTGATAGCGAGTGCTTCTCCCGGTAATAGGTCATCTACATAAGGTACGCCGGTTCTGCCCGGTAGTGCGGCGCATATCGGTGTGTCGATTTCAACGGGCCAGCGGCGAAGTTCAAATTCGTATTCGCCTTCTTGTTCTATGTCGATGGCCCAGAATCCGTTGTCCCGCTCTTTTTGGCGCACATGCCGCTGGCTGTAAATCCCTTCTTTTCCGTGCCAACTGTGCGCGGTTAGTGTTGTGGGGTTTTCGCGATTTGATCCGATTGGGATTTCGCTGTATTCGCCAAATCGCCGGGAGATGTCAG
>JAGWBW010000324.1:3427-3832 GCA_021295695.1 Candidatus Latescibacterota bacterium | reverse complement strand
CGGGCCAGTGTATAAAGCACGCGTTGCGATGGCCGCCGTCATAGACCCACGTTTTTTTCCCGCGCATGCCCGCGTTATATCCATCTGTTGGATATCCATCCGCGGTTATACCGGTTCCCATGGCTGTGCCGTTGTCTCCCATGAAGATCAGTATGGTGTTTTCTGTGAGGTTATTGTCCGCGAGCCACTGGCGAAGGCGTCCGATGTTTTCGTCGATGTTTGCGATCATGCCGTAAAATCGCGCGCGCTGTTTCGGTATGCCCTGTTGTAAATAAGGTGCGCTGTATTTTTCGTGTACGTTGAATGGACCGTGGGGGGCGTTGGTGGAGATGTAGCAGAAGAATGGGGTTTCATCCGTCTCCATAAATTGCATGGCTTCGTTGAACCATACGTCTGTGCAATAAC
>JAGWBW010000324.1:1087-3377 GCA_021295695.1 Candidatus Latescibacterota bacterium | reverse complement strand
ATTTCTCCTACTACGCCGCCGCCAAAGCTCAGGGATTCCCGAAATCCCCGATCAAAAGGACGATAGGGATAGTTGTCGCCCAGATGCCATTTGCCAAAGATGCCGGTGCAATAGCCCGAGTCCGCAAATGCGTCGGCGATGGTGATTTCATCCCGGCGCATGATATACCGACCTCGCAGAGTGCTCCATACGCCGGTGCGCGCGGCATATCGCCCGGTCATGAGCGCGGCTCTTGTGGGCGAACACATGGCATCTACGTGATAGTCGGTCAAGCGCACGCTCTGGTCGTATAGCTGGTCCAGGTGTGGTGTTTGCAATACGGGATTGCCCGTGCAACTCAAGTCCCCATATCCCTGATCGTCGGTTAAGATCAGGATTACATTGGGGCGTTCTGTCATGCGTGATGCTCCTTGTACGGACTCAGATCCATTTCTGGATAGGCGTTTTTGATGAGGTGAAGCGTTTCTGGCGTGTAGAAGTCGTCGCCGGGATTGGGCCAGCCAAAGAGGCTGCGTACTCTTGCTGTGGTTTTTGTCAAGAAGGGACGCAGTCGTCCGCGTTCTTGGATGTCTCGTTTTTCCGTGAGTGTCCAGGTGCTGGTGTCTCTGCGGCCCACGGCATAGAAGAGGACGGCGCGTTGTTTTCTGGGGTTGGCGAATGCCTGGGCTGAATGGGGCATGTGCGAGCTGTAAAAGAGTACGGTTCCGGTTTTTCCTGTGGCAGTGACGGGTTCGAATTTGAAGGGGAGTTCGCGGATGTCGTCAAAGCGATAAGATGCGTGTTCTGTGCCGAGTGGGTCTCGGATGAGTTCGCTCATTTTGCTGTGTGCGCCGGGCAATACGCGGACCGGGGCGCAGTCTGCGTCGCTGTCGGTCAGATAAACCCAGGCTTGAATATGGCCGTAGCGTTGCCATTCCGGATGCGGAGGTAGCAGGGGTTTTGCCCAGTCGATGTGGAAGCCCTGCCAGGGTTCTCTTGGGGTTCCCCTGTCCAGGCGTCCGCTGCGGGTATAGACAAAGCCGTGGTGATAGTGCATGTCGGGTGTGTCTAAGAGTTGGGATAGGGCGTCTAAAAATGGTTCGTGTTCAAGGGTGCGGTCAATGGTGTCGATACCCGTTGGGATGTCGTGGAATTCCGCTCGGGGTCCGCCCATATTGCGACGTCCCTTTGGTCTGATGAGTGTTTCTGCAATTTCGGGATGGGCATCTATTTCGGCGTTGAGTTCTTCGTGAGATTTGCCGTAGGCATTTTGTTCTGCGACTTCGAGCGCGGGTGCCAATTGTTCTTTTGAGAAGAGGTCGGGGACCAGAAGATAGCCGTCGCGCTGGTAGGATCCACATTGTTCAGGGGTCAACATTTTTGGCCTCCTTTATTCTGCGATTACGGGATGCAGGGGGTGATCCCAGGGTTTGCCGATTTCCATTTCGTCTTGTGCGCCCGCTGCGTCATTTTTGCCGGTGAAGAGGACGTAGTCGGGGATGTAGATGATGGCGAATGCGCGGCGGGGTTTGTCGCTGAGGTTGGGTCCCGCATAGTGGAAGTTGCATCCGTGGTGGAAGGTGACGCCGCCGGCTGGCAGTTCTATGGTTTCCGGTTCGGCGACTTTGTGTCCGCGTTCTTTCATTTTTTCGACGATGCTTTCGCCCTGAATGGTCAGGCTCACGCTTTCTTGTTTGCCGAATTTGTGGCTTCCGGGGACGAAGTGCATGCAGCCGTTTTTGACATAGACATCATCTATTGCGATCCAGGCAGAGAGTGCGCCCGGGCGGTCCATGCCAGACCAGTACGGGAAGTCCTGGTGCCAGTTGGTTTCCCGGCTTTTGACGCCGGGTGGTTTTATAAGTGCGTGGTCGTGATAGATGCGGATCTTTTCGGCTTGTGATAGTCGGCGAGCAGATTCTGCGAGGCGTTTGTTCAGGGCGATTTTTCGCGCGCCTGCATAGTCGGTCCAGAGGTTGACCATCTGGTTGAATACGAGTTCGTACTCGGGTCTGCCTCGTCCCGCGTTTTCTGCGCCTTTGATTCTGGCACGGTTGATTTCTACGGCGTGCTCGAGTGCGTCTGCCAGTTCCCGGAGGTCTTCGGGAGTGAAGAAGTTGGGGTAGCTGATGAATCCTCTTTTTTGGTATTGCGCGATGTCTTCAGGGGTTGTGGGGCAATCTGCGGTCATTGTGCTCCTCCAATTATTGACTGATGTTACGCAGGTCTGGTTTTTTGTCATGCTGAGCGGAGTGGAACGGAGCCGAAGCATCTGTTCCACCTGCGTTGGTAGTAGATTTTTCGACTCCGC
>JAGWBW010000324.1:0-941 GCA_021295695.1 Candidatus Latescibacterota bacterium | reverse complement strand
TGGGTTCTGCGCCGCGCCGCGCTGAGTCCATTAAATGATTCATGCTTTCACCCATTGCGTGTGTGAATGCTCCTTCGCGATTGAATTCGCGTGTTTCCTTTTTTCCGTTCAGGGGATGGATATACAATGTGGCAGCGTCGTCAAGTACGACTTTTTTGACGGATAGCACCGATCCTCTTGTGGCATCTACGCGCAATCGACATTCTGACAAGGTCATGGAATGCCAGTTGGATATCATGGTCCCGACGATGCTATTTTCAAATTGTACTGTCAAGCTGGTAAAGGTTTCGCCTTTGACGTCTGGATTCCAATGGCGGGTTACGGCTGATACGCTTTGGGGAGGACTATCTGCTAATGTGCGGATGCGGTCGATGAGGTGTATGCTAAAGATACTGATTTCCAGGCGTTGCTCCCGGCTTCGCCACCCGCGCACCTGTGTCCGATTTTTTAATTCGTCGTGTGATATATAACGCACATTGCCAATATCGCCCGAATTGACGATGTTGCGCATTGCGACGATGTCTTCCATGAATCCCAATTGATGATTTACCGCCAGGGTTACGCCTGCTTTTTCCGCTGCTTCGACAAAGGATACCGCATCGCTCAATGTTTCACCGAATGGTTTTTCGACGAGGAGATGGATTCCTTTTTCAATTGCGGGGAAGATTACGTCATGGCGCACAGCAGGGGGTGTTAACAGGCTTATGACATCGACTTCTCCCGATGCGATCATTTCTGCCGCGTTTGTAAAGCGGTTGGGTATGTCGTATTGGTCGCAATAGCCATTGAGTTGCTCTTTGTCTATGTCGCATCCTGCGACGACTTCTCCCAGGTCGTGTGCGACTTTCCGATATCCCGCAATGTGCCGGTGTGCTATCCCGCCACATCCTACAATTCCTATCCGATATCCGTTCATTACGTGATCCCTTATAATTCAGGTG
>JAGWBW010000323.1:1411-3711 GCA_021295695.1 Candidatus Latescibacterota bacterium | reverse complement strand
TATGCTGCCGACGGTTTTCCGGTCTATGTCGCCAGCGGTGCCGATGCGCCTGAGGGGAGTTGGGAATTGCGATCGGGTACGCGAGAAAGCGGCCCCGGGGGTGAATACGATGGCACGTTTCGGGAAGATTGGCAATATGTCGCGGGATCGGGCGACCTCGACCAATGTAATGGGAGATTTGGGATAACGCCCGAGTTTCCTGAAGGGATCTATCATTATTATCTGACCGAGGATTATCCGTACATACCCCGCTGTGTCTGGGGGACGCCCGATTCTTCATTTCGGCAACGTCGGGCTGGTGGTCCTGGCGGTCCGCGTTTTAGAAGGCGTACACCACCACGCCGATACTGACCTGATAAGCATTTGAGGACAGGATTTTAGAAGTGTCGGGAAGGAACAAATCATCAATTTATACAGGAGGATACACCATGAGGATTGTTGGATTTGCGATGGTTGCGTGTTTGTTGTGCGCTTTGAAAGCGGATGCGTGCGATGCGGATTTAGATAAGGATGGGCAGGTCGGGTTTTCCGATTTTCTGATATTTGCCGCCCAATTTGGTCAAACGTGTCCACACACAACGCCAGATACCCTGAGCACGTTATCCGTCGAGGCGGGCTATGGTCGGATTGTGCTGCCGGGCACACAGGTGCAACTCAACGCCGTGCTTAATGGTTCGGGTGCTCAGATTGCGTGGCGGCAAGTGGGCGGCATCTTGGCGGAGATTCGTTCACCAAATGCGCTCCAGCCGATTATTGGCGTTCCCGCTATGGTCGGCCAGCCGGAGACCTTGCTGTTTGAAGTGCGTGCCGAGTTGGATTCGGGGCAACAAGACTCGGATATCGTTTGGGTCGAGGCGTACGTGCCGCAACAGGATGTCGCTGATCTGACGCTTGTGGGCGATTTTTCGCCGAAAACAGGTTGGGAGTGCGACCAGGATCCCGTAGAGGTTCCAGAGGTTGAGACCCGCGTTTTGGACACGGTGATTGAATATACGACCAATGGGATTCCCGCCCATGCCACGGGACAGTTTCCCAATCAGGGAAATCCAAATACGATAGCCCCGGTGACGCAAACTTGGCGGATTCCCCGTTTTCCCGAAAAGACGAATACGCCTACTGATATGGCTACATTTGGCATCACGCTGGATGGTATCAAACTCGAGCGCGATACCGCCGAGAGTTATCGCAACGAGCGGCAGTGGAGTTACGAGGCATTGACCCCGGGCTTGGCGCGGCGATTGAGCGGCAATGCGCGGTTTGAATGGCTGGGTACAGATTGCAATAACGCGCACGTTCAGCCAACAGGTGTGTACCACTACCACGGCGTGCCGCACGGTTTGGTCAATGAACTCTCCAGTGACGCAGAGGGCCAGGCGATGGTATTGGTTGGGTATGCTGCCGATGGTTTTCCGTTCTATGTCGATCTTGGGCCCAATGCGCCTGAGGGAAGTTGGGAATTGCGCCAGGGTACGCGAGAAAGCGTGCCGGGAGGGGCTTATGACGGCACGTTTCGGGAAGATTGGCGGTTTGTCGCGGGATCGGGCGATCTGGATCTGTGCAATGGTCGGTTTGGGGTGACGCCCGAGTTTCCTGAAGGGATCTATCATTATTATCTGACCGAGGATTACCCGTACATACCCCGCTGTGTCTGGGGGACGCCCGATTCTTCGTTTCGACAACGTCGGGCTGGCGGTCCACCGCCTGGCGGCGGTCCACCACCCGGTGGGTGAGCCGGGTTTTAGACAGATTCTACTGCGCCGTTACTGATCTGGTAATCAACATACCAACGTGGGCAGAATAGGCACGGGGGGCGCCCATTATTTAGGCAACTATTGTAGGGATAACCCCCTGTGGTTGTCTTGAGACTTTGAGTGATAGGAGTTAATCAATGAAGCGTAGAGCATTTCTCGGTGTGATGGGAGCTGGTGTATGCGGAATGGCAGTAGCCAATGCGTTTGGTCAAGTTGGGGCTAAACGTCCCAATTTTATTTTTATGGTTTCTGACGATCAGGGTTGGGATGGCCTTTCGGTGCAGATGCACGATGCGATTGTCAGTTCAAAGAGCGACTTTTACCAGACGCCTAATCTGGAGAAATTGGCACAACAGGGCATGCGATTTTCGGCTGCTTATGCGTCTTCTCCCGTCTGCTCGCCAACCCGATGCAGTCTTCAAACGGGCAAGAGTCCGGCAAAGAACCACTGGACAAAAGCATCCCCTATTCTGACCGCCGCAGATGGCCGTAAACTTATCCCACCGATGCATGGCAGAAATCTCTCCAGTGGTGAGATGACAATTGCTG
>JAGWBW010000323.1:0-1373 GCA_021295695.1 Candidatus Latescibacterota bacterium | reverse complement strand
CAGGACGTCACGGTTATGACGTACACGATGGAAATACGGGTAACAGGGATGCGGCGCCTCATGTCGATCCCAATCCGGTAGATCTCTTTGGCATGTCGCGGCGTGCGAATGCGTTTATGGAGGAGAATACAGCAGCGGGTAAGCCGTTTTTTATTCAGTTGTCTTATTATGCGCTGCACTATCCTCAGAATGCGCTGGCAAGTACGTGGCAGGCATACGAAAATCGGTTGACAGGACACAGCTATCGGGAGATCAATCGCGCGGCGATTACAGAAGACCTGGATACGGGTGTGGGTATGGTCATGGATCAGATTGAGAAACTCGGCATTAGTGATCACACGTATTTGATCTACATGTCTGATAATGGTGCAAGCGGGAGAGGACGAGGTGTGTTGAGGGGCGGAAAGGGGTCTTTATGGGAGGGTGGTATTCGCGTGCCATTGATTATCCAGGGACCTGGGATAGAGGCAAATTCGGTCTGTCACGAACGCGTGGTTGGCTTTGATTTGTTTCCTACGCTTTGCGAGTTGGGAGGCGTGAGCCAGCCGCTGCCAGCAGGTATTGAGGGGGGGAGTATCACATCGTTATTATCTGGCGGTAAGGGCGCGGTCGAGAGACCGCATGAGGAGCTTGTGTTCCACTTTCCGCATTATCAAAGCGGGGATAGACCGCATTCGGCAATCATGCTGGACGATTACAAGCTGATTAAACTTTATGAGACCGATAAATTGCACCTGTTTGATCTGAGTAAGGATATGGGTGAGAAGAATGATCTGGCAGATCGCAAACCAGAGGTTGTTGCGAAATTGCACGACCGGCTCAATGCGTATTTAGCGTCAGTTGATGCCCAAATGCCCCAGCCGAATCCGAATTACGATCCGAGTTGGCCGGTCGGTGGGCGAAGGGGGAGAAATAATCGGAGAAGGCGGAATCAGAATTGAATATTCCCAATTTGGACAGCCTGGATCCTCTGGCGGCACGGATGGCGATGCACCTGTGAGCGCACAAGCATTCCAGCATTTTGCGGATCGGCTGAACATCCGACCTGGGATGAAGCTGCTGGACGGACAAATGGCGAGGTAAGCTATTCTTATAGGAGAGACAAAAAATGACCAGATATACACAATGGGCTTTGGGCGCGGTCTTCGCGTTATTTTGTGTTTTTAGTCCAATCACTTTGAAAGCGTCACTTCTCGATTTTGATGGGAATGGCAAGGTCGATTTTGCCGATTTTTTGCTTTTTGTAGCTGTATTTGGGCAATCGGGAGTTGGGCAAAATGCGATTTACGATCTGGACGCAAGTGGAACTGTAGATTTTGGAGATTTTTTAATTTTTGCCACTGCATTTGGGCAAACCATCTCTGATCCTGTTC
>JAGWBW010000322.1 GCA_021295695.1 Candidatus Latescibacterota bacterium | reverse complement strand
CCTTTTGCCTTTTCATCTGCGTCATCTGCGTTCATGCTCGGATTACTCGCCTTCATTCTGCGGATGCTTTATGCCTTTGATTTCCGATTTTGCCTGTGCTTTTATCCTGCCCATCCTATAATCCTGCCCATCCTGATTCAGACGATGACTAATCTCAAGCACTCTCGACAGCGACATCCGCGCTTCGGCTATCGAATTGCGCTGCTTGCGGCAGTGTGCTTTGTCTTGCCGCAGGTGGTCGTTGCCAATTCGTTGCTTCACCACTTTTATGTCCACGGTGCCCTTCTTTACGATGCAGGCTGGTTTGCCTACTGGACGACCCATGCGCTGACCCTGGATGTCACGAGTATTCCCAGCATAGAAGATGTCCCGATGCTGGGGCGTCACGTTTTCCTATTCTTTTTTCCCCTATCCTATATTTACCAGATATTTTCATCGTTTCTGTCCGAGCAGGTCTATTTTTCCATCGTACAGGGTGCGTGGGCAGGGATGGTCAGTCTGGCGATTTTTTTGATTGGTTATAGGGCGATGAATTGCTGGCTACTTGCGGTTGTATCCGTCGCCACCGGTCTTAACCCATTCGTGTTTACATCCACCAGTTTTCCCCATGTAGAGATAGCGATGCCCGCGTTTATCGCCCTGTTCATTGCTTTCTGGATACGTCTGCGTGAACATCGTCGTTTGTGGTGGTTGCCCTTTTTGCCACTGGCCGGTCTGCTCAGTGTCCGGGAGGACGCGGGGGTGCAAGGGGCCTGCCTGTTCATTCTGCTGACCGCGTACTTCTGGTGGCGCGTGCGGGAACGGCGGGATATCTGGCGGTTTTTCGGGCTGGTGTCCCTCATTTGCATTGGGTACAGCGTTGTGGCGTTTCTGGTGCGGCTATGCTTTTCTCCGGGTGACGACACGATCGTGTGGAAGATCATCGGCTTACCGCCCTACGCACACCTGACTTTTGACCTGATTTGGGAACGGTTGGCTTTTATCACGTCCAACCGCGAGTACGTGTACATCCCTATGCTGGCGTTGGCTCTGCTCGCTGTCCTGCAAAGAAGCCTGTTGCCTCTGATCGCAGTGATTGCAGTTCTGCCGTGGATGCTGTGGCACTTGATAGCAAAAGACCAGTTGGCGGGCACTTTTTTCCCCTATACAATGGCTCCGGTGATGGTGGTGATGTTCTGGCCGCTGATGTCCGCCTTGCTGCGGGAGATGACGCAGGAGCCGGATCGACGACGGGAATCAACGCCACCGAAATTTTTGTCAAAGGTCGCGGCGCAGTTTGACCGCCGCCATATTCTGATTGCCGCCCTGCTGCAACTGATCCTGTGCGTTTTCCTGACCGCTACGCTGACGGGTAACGACAATATCCGCAAGACTGTCGTGCGCGATGGGGTCAGTTTCTCGTATATGGGCAAGATCGCGCCAGTTGATCACGCTACTGATATAGTCCACAGGCTTATTGTCGATAACGCGATGGGCGAATTTATTATGGACAACGAGATGGCGTCACTGGTTTTGACAGATGTGCGACCACACAATGTTTTGTTCCATGAATACTCTGCATTCCAATACTTTGACGCTGCTGAGAGCGTAATCACCTTTTCGTCGAAATTTCAGCTATACTTTCTGCACGTAGATGACCGATTCGTCTATCACTATCCACAGACAGATATTTATATTATGAGCAAAAATGCTATTGCCGCGCTGGACGACACGCCCTTTGAACTGCAGAAGCTGTCTGAGGACGGTGACCATTCTGATGCGTTTAAGGCCGGTTGGCTATCCACCAATTTCGGCCCGCTGAGCATCGGGCAAAGCTCGAGTGTGCTGGTAGATGCAAATAGCGATGCAAAGCTGTGCTTTACTGTTCAGGCGCCGTTCCACCCGCCAGAGCATCCGTTGGAAGTCGTCTTGTCCTGTGCTGACAAGCCATCGCAGACGTTGTATCTGGACAACAAGACAACGAAGGATGAGTGTGCCTCGCTGTCGAAGTTGTCCGGCGATGTGCGCGTGCGCTTCAGCGTCGCCAATCCACACCAAAGTAAGGACGCCTTCAACCGCGGCGGTCTTGTCATCACCGAAATCGCGTGGCGGGAATGAGGGTAGCGAGTGGGGATATTAGAGATGACAAATGTAAATTATTTGTCTATGTTATGCTGGCGCGATAAAAAAAATAAACGCCTGATAGGCGATGGGAGTGATTAAAGATGAAGGCAGTTATTCTGGCAGGTGGCCTGGGTACGCGTCTCGCTGAGGAAACGACGACCAGGCCAAAGCCGATGGTCGAAATTGGTGGGCGGCCTATGC
>JAGWBW010000068.1:19371-25600 GCA_021295695.1 Candidatus Latescibacterota bacterium | reverse complement strand
TCACTCGCAGCGACTGTATTTACCAATCGCCCAATACCCGAGATCTCAATTTCTACAGTGTCACCTGGTTGCATATAGGTTCCCGTTGTATTGCCCACGCCCGAAATTGTACCTGTGCTGATCAGGTCGCCAGGCTCGAGTGTGATAATCGCCGATATGTATTCGATAATTTTATCCACGGGATACAACATCTGTCCCGTGTTATTGTGCTGTTTGCGGTCGCCATTCACATACGTGCTGATGTCGAGGGTGTGTGGGTCTGTGATCTCATCGGAGGTTACAATCCACGGTCCCTGGGGTGCAAAGGTGTCCAGCCATTTGCCGTTCAACCAGTCAAACCATTCATCTCTTGGGCGGCTGTCCGTGCGTTTTTTGATTTCCAACGTGCGCTCGGAGACATCGTTCATGACGGTATAGCCTGCGACATAGTCCAGCGCATCTTCTGCCTGTACGCCCTTTGCCTCTCGGCCTATTACAACAGCCAATTCGCCTTCCCAATCTACGCTTCTTGCGATGGGGGGTATCAAAATTTGATCGCCTGGCCCGATTACAGTCGATGTTGGGGGCTTCATAAACACGCGCGGCGTTTCCTTGTCCTGAATTTGCATCTTGGCCGTGCCGCCTTCTTCAATGTGATCCTGATAATTGCCCGCCAGGCAGAATAATTTGCGCGGATTGGGCACTGGTGCGCGCAAATTGACGTCGCTGACGGCAAAACTGGTCTCGCCATCTGGTCTGCCATTCAAACGCTTTTCGGCATCAGCCGCCGCCTGTTGTGCCGCAGATTGCCCCTCTGTTCCGGCTTCGAGAAGGGTCAGCATATCCGTGAAAAAGGGAGGTTTTTCCGATTGAGCTAACGCGCTGTCCATAATCGCATCATCTGCGACGACTGCGCCAATGGATTCTTGTCCGCCGACTGAATAAGTCGCGAGTTTCATGTTTTCTCCTTGTGCGAATGCTTAATGGCTGGTAAACGACAATGGAAATGTCGGTTCTTGTGCCTGATTTTGCGTGGGGGATTCGATCTTTTGATGATAATATTCTTCGACGAATTGCGCCAGATTTTTGCTCGCCTCTTCAAAGACAATTTTGCCCTTTTCTGCGGTTGCTTTTTCCGCCTCGCCCATCACGCCCGAATCCGTATATTGACTCGTCCATTCAATTATCCCTACAGGTCCTCTGCTGAACTGGTCCTGGCAATTTCGCTCTTGATTTTATCCTTGCGCACGCTTTCTGGAGATAAATAGAGCAGCATGGATGTTTCCAATTCGCCCGCATGCGAACACCCACCGGGAAATACGCTCTCGCGCCATTCTTTGTCAAAGTCCGGATCGACCTTGAGCAATTGCCACCACGAGCAGAAAGCGCAACTCGCGTCTGTTTCTACAATTGTGCGCCGGGCGACCATTTCGACCAGGTTGTGGTTGGAACCGTGTCCGTTGACGAGCATCATTTTCTTAAAGCCGTGATAGGCAAGGCTTTTGCAAATGTCCAGCAAGTATTGAATGAAGTGTTCGTAGTGTATATTCAGCGAGCCGGGGAAATCCATGACGTGATGCACGTAACCATAACTTACAGGCGGTAGCACCAGGCTGTATTCCGGTTTTAAGCGCGCACCTTCGGTCGCTACGGCATTGGCACATAGATGATCGACTTTCAAGGGTAAGTGATGCCCGTGTTGTTCAACTGCTCCGGTTGGAATAATCGGAATTTTTCCCATTTCCACCGCTTCGTTCACTTCGGGCCAGGTCAGTTCGTCAAATTTGTATATATCTTTTACAGAAGCCATTTTTTCACCTTTCTAAGTGGTCAATTTCGGATTGAAACATCGCCACCACTCGATTCTGTCACTTTAACTGGCTTTGCTCCGCCACGCACCAGGATGTCGCCGCCAGATCTGGCATGGGCTGTTACGGTTTCAGTCAACATAGCGATAATATCGGCACCACTGGAAGCCCGCAGATTGCCTTTCTGACAAGTAAGGCTGCCTGCCTTCACATCGGCACTGCTGCTCGCGTTGATGTCCAAATTGTCGCAGTTTCCGGACAGAACGACATCGCCACTACTGGTCGCATCTACAGACACATCGCCGCCAGCGACTTTCGCGCGGATATTACCAGAGGAACTGGACAGCAAATCAAGCTGCTGAGAAGTGAGGTTGTCCGCTTTCACATCGGCACTGCTGGTCGCATTGATGTCCAATCTGTCACAAGTTCCCGACAGGACCACATCGGCACTGCTGCTCGCGTCTATGTCCAAATTATCGTAAGTTCCCGACAGAACGACATCGGCACTGCTGCTCGCATCTACGGACACATCTCCACCCGCGACTTCAGCGTTGATGTCTCCGGATGAGGTCGCTTTGATGGACAGATCAGAATTTTTGATTTCTTTTGCCGTTACGATGCTGCTGGAAGACGCACCGAGAAGGTCAATCCTCGGAGCGGTAACGCGCACTGTGTAGGTGGGGACGCGCTCGCCATTTATTTTTATAATGCGCTGACTGTTGACGCGCTGGATCGACATCCTCTTATTTTTCCATATCTCTTCGGGGCGCGTGGCAATAAGCTCGCCACCCTTTACCCGTAGCTCCAGACCACTAAAATCGCCGCTCTTGGTATAAGCCAATACACTGAAAGCCTCGCCTTGTGTGAGTTCGACATCAACGGCGGCGCTGGCGCTTACGCCGGTAAATCCTCTGAGATCGTACGTCTTAGTTTCATCAGCGTGACTCGTGAGCGAGCCAATAAGTGCCACTGTCATCAAAATTGTAAGATATCGTCGAAATTGCATTGTAATCCTCCTTACTTTTTCACTCTGAACTCCGCCACCACATCTTCGTCCAGATCCACGCCCAGCCCGGGTTGATCTGTCAGATGTAGCGCGCCGTTTCGAAACGTCATCTCGTGTTGTGCCAGCTTTTGTGCCAGGGGAGATGGTGCTCGCGTGTATTCTGTTAGCGGTTGTTCGCTCGCTGCGGCCCATTGGGCAGATGCTGCCAACAAGACCCCGGTGCCAAATGCGTGAGGTACGGCACGCGCTCCCGTCTCTTTCGCCAATTTTTCAATTGCCAGGCCACCGGTAATTCCGCCTACGCGCCCCAGGTCGGGTTGTACAAAATGGAGTTTGCCATTGTGCAACAAGTTGGCGTATTCACTTACCAGAGTCATCGCTTCGCCACCTGCAATTGGGATGGACGATTGCGTTGAGAGTTCGCAGTATCCCTGCACATCAAACGGGTGCAATGGTTCCTCGAGCCAGAACACATTGTATTTTTCAAATCGCGCCACGCGCTTCAACGCGGTTTCCGCATTCCACGCGCGACCGGCATCCACCATCAAATTTACATCTGGTCCCAAAGCCTCTCGTGCCGCTGCGACCAGCGCTTCGTCTAAATCTGCGTCCGGTCCCATTGGTGCCCAGCCGTATTTTACAGACTGATAGCCCTGCGCCAAAAATGCGCTCGCGGATTCTTGTACCAATTCCGGACGCTTGGGCCACAGTACGCTCGCATAAGCAGGCACTGTATCTGCTGCATCTTCTCGCAATAGCTTGCGCACGGCTTTGCCTTCGGCCTTGCCCCAAATATCCCATAGTGCCATGTCTATGCCACTCATGGCCTGTCGCGCCACGCCGCCTGGACCATACCAGGATACGCCTTCTATCATGGCGTTGTGAATTGTGTCAAAATCCAGCGCGTCCATGCCGGTTACTATCGCTGATAGGCCATGGCGAAATGGCGCAGAGCGAGGTGCTTCAATTACGGCTTTGGCTACATAGGAACACGATACGACTTCACCCAGTCCCGTTATGCCCGCATCGGTATGCACCCGCACGATCAGGCAGTCCTGAGTTCCATCGGCTGCCTCTACGACTTTTGGCAACCGCAAATGAATGGCTTCAATATGGGTAATTTTCATATTTTACCCTTTTTGCAATACCCGCCACCGATCGTACAATGGGCGCATCTCTTTTGGCAAAAACTCGCGCACATTGTCCGCGAGCATCCACTTCAAGCGCGGATCTGTATCGCCGGGTTTGCCATCCTTTGAGTACATACTCCAGCTTCCAGACAGGGTCAATCGCTCCACATCCTTTTTCATTACTCCGCGATGAATCAAATTACCGGTCCAAAATACGGTTTGTCCGGCTTTGAGGGGCACGGCATATTGTCCCGGGATATTGTCGTGGCGTTCTTCTAACAAGCACCTGCGCTCGTGGGCGGTGCGGTACCTCTTGTGGCTGCCGGGCACAATTTGCAAACAATAATCATCTACCAGTGCGAGATGCCACCTCAAACCCTTTTGGGGGCGATGCAAAATTTCCATTTCTACCTGATATGATCCGTCGCGTTCTTTACTTCCAAAATCCCGGTGCCAGCCAAAACCGTAATCCGCTTGATATGGATTTGTGAAGATGAGTGCGCCACCCAATTGCAACTGCGTGCCTAAAAAGGCGCGCGTGTATTTCATTATGGGATCTGACATCAGATATTCGGCAAAAATCGGCTCGTTCATTTCGGGGGCAAATAATCCGCGAATCGCCCAGGGTTCTCCGTCCTCCGAGCGGTGGGTGTACAAATCCACGTCACCTGAACGCACCTTTTTCTTGGCGCGAATCGCAGCTTCCAATAGGGATTTTAGCATATCGGGATCTACGGCGTCATCCACAATAAAAAACCCCTGCTTCCTGTACTGCCGTTTCTCGGTGTCGCAAAACATGTCCGCCTCCTTTTATGTGCGGCGCAATATAGGTGTGTCGCGCGGCAAATACAAAAAGAAAGCGCGGGGGTTTTGTCCTGCTCAGAAAACAGTGGCAGGCCAGTGTCAATGTGATATTTTAAGAGAGGATACAAAGTGTTTTGAGGGCAAGCGATAGAAATGGAGGAAGACATGATTGGACCGCGGTTGAGTGATGAAGCGTTCTTTGAGGCGCTCGATTTGTCGCGTGCGGATATGAGGGCTGTGAAAAGGGCGGTAGAGGCGCGAGATTGGACGGGTGCGCGGCGTGCATTTGCAGAACACGTTCGCACGCGGGAAAATCCGAAGTGGTTTTCGGACTGGCGAAATCGATCAGAGCCACAAGACCGGGATGCAGAGGTCGAACTGGTGCGCGTGGGAGATCGCGCCATAAGAGATATCGATCTCGAAAAGGCGGATCGCATTGTGGCAAATACGCTGATAAGTTGTGATGTGGAAGAGGTGTTTGGGGATGTGATCAATTGGGAATTGGATCCGATTAATTACAGGGAATGGACGTGGCAATTGTCGCGCCATCCCTTTTGGGTCGCGTTGGGGCAGGCGTATTGGAAAACGGGTGATGAGAAATATGCCGAGGCATTCAGGCGGCAGATGCGGCACTGGATTGGACATGTGTTGATGCCGGTGGGTGAGGATGGCAATGCCTGGAAAGATGATGCGGAAATGGGTACGGATCGCACGAATTGCTGGCGCACGATTGAGTGTGGGATTCGGATGGGACAGACGTGGCCTGCGGCGTTTTACTATTTTCTTTCGTCTGAAACATTTGGAGATGACGATGTGTGTTTGATGGTGAAGAGCATGGTCGAACACGCGCGGCATCTCACGCTATGGCCGCGCGGTGGCAACTGGCAGACGATGCAGGCCAATGGACAATATCACGTTGGAGCGTTGGTTCCCGAGTTCAAAGAAGCCGCAAGCTGGCGCGAGATTGCAATGCAGTCTTTGTATGAGGAATTGGATGAGCAGGTTTATCCAGATGGCGCGCAGATTGAGTTGTCGAGTGGATATCATCAGGTGAGTTTGCGAAATTTTGTGATGGCACTCGCGATTGCGCGGTTGAATGATTTGCCCATGCCGGCGGATTATGTCGCAAAATTGGAGCGGATGTACCACTACAATCTGTATCTGGCTATGCCCAATTTGCGATTGCCCGCGCTCAATGACGGCGGGCAGACGGATATTGCGCCCTATATGCAGAGTGGGTTCAGGTTTTTTTCTGAACGGGCGGATTTTCAATGGGCGGGTTCTGGACGTGTGGAAGGAACAAAGCCGGAAACTCTGTCTTGCGCTTTTCCTTATGCGGGACATTTTGTCATGCGTTCGGGATGGGAAACGGATGATCTCTATCTCTTTTTTGACGGTGGTCCGTTTGGCTATGGACATCAGCACGAAGATAAGCTGAATATCATGCTGTACGCACACGGTCGCGTGCATGTGGTGGATCCGGGAAATTATCCTTATGATTC
>JAGWBW010000068.1:0-18985 GCA_021295695.1 Candidatus Latescibacterota bacterium | reverse complement strand
TAGATGTGCGGATTGTCAGTGGACAGGAAGAACCAACCGTGCAGGGATGGATTCCCCGGGGAGGACCCTATCAGTGTGAACCCATTCCAACGGCAATTTTCAAAGCAGAGAGCGATGGTCCCACGCTGATGTCTTATGTTTTATATCCCGTGAAAGCGGGTGAAGAATCACCAGTGGTACATGTGGAATACATTCCCGCTGTGGGAGACAATGGGCGGGTTGCGATTGCCGGGCGGGTTGCGTTGCGCGATGGTAGGGAGATTTATTTTGTGCAATCGGAAGCTGGCGAAGGGTGGATACGCGTTGCTGATGGGGAAACCGATGTCGAAGCAGGTGCGCTGGAATTGGTCGATGGATGGGTGAATAAAATAGTTCTCGCAAATGGACAAACGGTGCGGGTATATGGGCAAGAGCTTCGGGAGGGGCAACAGGTGTAAGTTTATAGCTGTTTGATGTCGATGCCGCCGTTGAGAGTTTGGAGTTTAATATTCGGGCCCTTTCCGCCATTGAGATCGCCCTTAATGGACTTGCTAATGCGCCCGCTAACGCGCCCTTTGACTTCAATTGGAAATTCTGTATCAATATGGCCTATCGTGCTTTCGGCCTGAATACGGCCTTGAAAGTCTGAAGGAAGAGATAGTTGCAACCCTCCGTTTACAGCTTCTGCACGAATGTTGTCCTGTATTTGCTCGGCAATTGCGATTTCAATGCTGCCATTCACGGTTTCGGCTTTTACACCACCGATAATCTCAGTGAGATTAATTTTGCCGTTCACGGTTTCGACATCGATTGCGCCGCGTGTGCCATTGATTTTGATACTTCCGTTCACGGTTTCGCTTTTCACATTGCCCGTGGTTGAGGGGACAGAGATACTTCCGTTGACGGCCTCGAGGTTCAGGCTCACGCTTTGGGGGACTGTGACCGTATAGTTTACGCTTATATTCCAGTTCTTAAATATTTTCCACTTGTTGTCGGGGTGTTTGGTGCGAATCTCGATACCGTTATCTGTCTCTTTAATTTCGATGGTGGTGGTTTCGAGCAGTTCTTCGGCATCTTCTTCATCGCTCGCTTTTGCTTTTTTTATAGCGCGGACAAAGACCTGGTCGCGCTCCCAGGTTTTAAGCGTGATTCCGCCATTGCGGGCGTGTACAGAGAGCTTTTTGCCAGGGGTAAAATCGAGGGTGTATTCGACGGTTTCTTCGCGTTTTTCCGCGGCACTGGCCGGGAGCGTGAATAATGCAGCAAGAACAAAAATCAGGCGCGAGGTCATGGGAATTCTCCTTAATAACCGTGGGTAACAGTAAGGTAAAGAATTAGACTCGCTCTTATGTTAAGAGTTTCGAGATTTTTTCAAATTGAAGTGAAACAATTTTATTGAACTCGCCCAGAGAAATGCGCCAGTGGCTACAAGAGACTTTTCCCGAGAAATAGAAGTTAGCGGACAGCGGCATATCATGACGCCAAAAGCATTGGCGATTGGGGTGCTGGTCGTTGTTGCGGTGAATCTGTTGGCGCCGTTTTCCGAGTGGATTGTGCGATCCACGCTGTTGACGACCAATTATTTTCCGCTGGGGTTGGCGGCGTTGTTCATTTTTGTGGTTGTGGTCTTGAACCCCGTTTTGAAGGCAGTGAAGCGCGAGGGGGGATTGACGGGTGATGAATTGGGCGTGGTTTATACGATGCTTTTGGCTGCGGTATCGGTACCGACTTATGGGGTGACCGGTTATGTGATTTCCGTGTCGGCTTCGCCCTTTTATTTTGCGACAACCGAGAATGGCTGGGGCGAATTTATACACGACTATGTGCCCCTGTGGGCTGTGCCTGGAGGGGGGCGCGCAGTGGCATGGTTTTTTGAGGGGTTGCCGCCGGGCGCGCAAATCCCGTGGGAAGTGTGGATTATGCCGTTGTTCTGGTGGGGATCGGTGATTGTCGCAACACTGACGCTTTGCACTTGTCTCATTGCGGTATTTCGCAAGCAGTGGGTAGATAAAGAGCGACTGAATTTTCCCCTGGTTGATGTGCCTTTGGCGATGATGGATGGCGCCGAAGATGGTCGAATTTTGCCAAAATTTATGCGTAGCCGCTTGTTCTGGATCGGTTTTGCCATTGCCGCTGGCAAAATTGCGTGGAATGTGCCGGGTTATTTTTTTGAGGCCTGGCCGAGTATTCCCGCTATTCGATTGAGTATTCCGGGTGGACAGGTCTGGCCGGGTATTTCGTCAAATTTCTCGCTACCCCTGGTGGGGATTACGTATTTTGTCAATGTAGATGTGATTTTCAGTGTGTGGTTTTTCAATTTGTTTAATATGGCTGAGGTCGCGCTGTTTAATCGCACGGGGTTTACTATTGGCACATCAGAGGTTTATTCGGTTAGTCCAGCGGCGTTGGGATGGCAGGGGTTTGGGGCGTTTGTGGCGATTGTACTGGGCGGTATTTGGGTTGCGCGCGAACATTTGCGCGGGGTGTGGCGAACCGCGTTGGGAAAGGACAATGGCGTTTCAGACCGCGATGAGATCATGGGTTATCGCACAGCACTGATAGGGATTGCGCTGGGGGTCGTGTACATTCTTTTCTGGTTGACGCGCATTGGCATCCACCCCGGTGTGGCTTTGTTGCTTCTTTTTGCAGTTATTACGCTTTATCTGGGTCTGACGCGCATTGTCATTGAAGGGGGACTGGTTTTTGTGCGGGGTCCGCTCGTGCCGCAGGCTTATGCGATGCATTTAATTGGACCGGCAGATTTGACGGGTTCAACGATGACGGGGCTGGGGTTGTCTTATGGGTGGGCGTGTGACCCCATTGCCACATTTATGCCCTTTGGCGCGAATGCTGCGCGCGTACACAGCGAGCGGCGGTTTCCTCAAGGTGTTTATCTCACTGCGGTTGGATTGGCACTGGGTATTAGTCTGATCGTATCTTTTTATTTTTCGCTCAAGCTGGCGTATGTTTCGGGCGCGTACAATTTTGGCGAGTGGGTCTTTCGTCGCGGGGGGCAGGTGCCTTATGATACGGTTGTGGCGAAAATTAAGGCGGCGGAGACGCTCAAGTTTGGTCATTTTGCGTTTTTGGGCATTGGTGCGCTCGTGACGGTTTTGCTGACGTATCTGCGCCATCGGTTCGCCTGGTGGCGCTTGCATCCTATCGGGTTTTCAATTGCTTCTGTGGGACAAGTACGATGGACTCTGTTGTCGCTATTTGTCGCCTGGGCGATTAAAACACTTTTGATTCGCTTTGGCGGGTTGATGCTGTATAACGGTGCAAAGCCTTTTTTTGTCGGTCTCGTCGTAGGGCACTTTTCCGGCGCTGGTATATCGTTTATTATCGATGCGTTGTGGTTTCGCGGACATGGACACAGTTTGTATTTTTGAAATAAATAAAGGAGATTTGTGATGAATGTGATTTGTATTTGTCTGGATACGTTTCGCGCTGACATTGTCGGGCCAAATCAGAAGCTGAGTTTTGTCGAGACGCCGAATCTGGATGCGTTCGCAACCGAATCTGTGGTGTTTGAGCGGGCTTTTGGGGAATGCCAGCCGACATTGCAGACGCGGCGGGGTTTGTTTACGGGACAGCGCACTTTTCCCTGGCGGTACAATTTTGACCGGCGCGGGCACTGGCATCACGCGCCCGGTTGGCACAAAATTCCGCCTGAACAAGATACTCTCGCTGAAATTCTGGTTGCAAATGGGTATATGACCGGATTGGTTGCCGATACGTATCATATGTTTAAGCCGACCATGAATTATACGCGCGGATTTGTGACGTATGATTTTATTCGCGGGCAGGAGAGCGACAACTGGCGGTTCGGTACGCGGGAAGCGATTGAAGATTTGTTGCGTCCGCATGTGCGGGAGCCGATCAACTGGAATCGGCAGGTCGGGTTGATGCAATACATGTTCAATCAGAAGTTTCGGCAACGCGAGGAAGATTACAGTTGTGCGCGTGTGTTTCGGCGCGCGGCGGATTGGCTGAGCGAGAATGCACATAATGCGCCGTTTTTCCTATGGGTCGATTCTTTTGATCCGCACGAGCCCTGGGATCCGCCGCGGGAATATGCGGATCGGTATATGTCCGATTGGGATGGGAAGGATTTTATTACACCGGGGGCTGGAAATGAAGGTGATGGGGTGAGCGATGCAGAGAGAGAACGGATCAAGGCGCTTTATTTTGGCGAGGTCACGCTGGTAGATCGCTGGGTGGGGCACTTGCTGGATAGGGTCGATGATCTGGGTTTAAAAGGCGATACGATTGTGATGTTGATGTCAGACCACGGCACGCAGGTACTGGATCACGGACAATTTGGCAAAGGGGCAGATCGCCTGCATCCGTACAACACGCGATTGAATTGGATGGTGCGACATCCCGATGCGTGCAAGCGCGTCTCGGGTTTTGTTCAGGCGCACGATTTGTTGCCCACTGTGTTGGGCTTGTTGGATATTCCCTGCCAGGCGGTGGATGGTACAGATGTCTGGCCGCTGGTGACAGAAGAGGTGGATGCTGTACGGGATCACGTTGTGATTGGCTGGGCTGCTTTTTCAACCGGACCTGCCACGGGCAGGGCATCGGTGCGCGATGATCAGTGGAATTATACGGTGAGTTTGAATGATGTGAACAATGAAGAACTCTTTGATCTTGCAGCCGATCCCGATGAGAATACCAATTTAGTCGCAGATCATCCCGGTGTGGTGGCTTTGCAAAGATCGCGCATCCAAGCAGTGATTCACCAACCCCTGCCCGCCACATTTAACGAAGTGTGTGACAACGCGCCCTCTCCGAGTGCCCTGTTTGTGCAGGGGAGAAAAAGAATGGGGTGAATAGGAGAGGTACTATTTTCAAAAAAGGAATTTATGGATAACCCAGAGACCTACTGCACAATAGGGCAATAAGAATTGCGTCAATTCGGATTGCCCAATGCACAGAGCCGTTCTACAAAATAACGAGCACTGGGGCAGTGGGCGTGCCGAGCAGCCCGTCTGACATCAAATCCGTGAACGTGAATGAATTTTCTGGCAAAAGAGAGTTTTGACCCCGGTCCCCTGCACTGTTTTGTGCGGAGCTTTTTTAGCCGATCCCAGGGCATTTCATCGGGCATTTCATCCAATGTTTCTGGATGGGGTTCGCAAAAGGCGTCATTCCCCAACCACTGGCGCATCGCCTTTGTATCGGCGAGAAACCAGGATTCCATCGCCTTTTTTGCAATGACGACGAGGTCAATTCCCTGGCTACCGATGATCTCCTTGCGTTTTTGCACACACGGCGCACAGATATCGGGATCAAGGTCAGCGAGTACTACTACCTTATTCGGATTTGCAATCGTCCTGAGATTTTTGACGAAGGTTTCGATGTTATGACTACACATGTTGCCGTTGCCAGCAGCATCAACTACCGGATCAACTACTTTTAGGTTGCAGTCCTCACGTAGCCATTTCCGAAACAATTCGCTTTCAACCAGCCGCTTTTCTGAAGCACCCTCCACCACGAATCCCACAGTCACCATGGCAGCCCTCCACCCAGGAGATTCGAGAGCCATACTTCATCAAGGCTTAACGGAGCCATATCCGCCTCGGAGAGATTTACAGCATCAGCCCGCTTCATGGTCGTACGGCCGTCAACCTTATCCACGAGAATGAGGTCACTCATTTTAAGTGCGCGAACAACGGACTCGCTATGGGTGGTCAACCATAGCGGATTTTCAGGCGAAGCTTGTTGCCGCATCATATCTACGAGTTCGCGGATGGCCTTGGCGTGTAGCCCTCTCTCTGGCTCCTCAATCAACGTCATTCCGCCAGGTGAAGGCGCGTCCAGCACAGCTACCAGTAAACAGAGCGCGTACATTGTTCCATCTGAAATGAGATGGGCTGGAAATCGCCTTTTAGTTCCTGTCTCCTTGAACAGAAGGGCAGTGCTACCATCTAGTCTTTGCTGTTCAGTTTGGATCTTTTCGATCCCTGGAACAATCATCTCCATCCAGTCCATAATGTTTTCAAACATTGCCGGATCGTTCTCTAAACGATGCAACACACTTGCCAGATTGTGTCCCTTGCGTTCTAATCGCGTTGGATCAAAGTCAGATATATCCGGCTCTTTTGCACCCATAGGCTCAATCCGATACACATTCAAATTTCTCAGAAGTAAGGTAATTGGATGATTTCGATAAAGCCATAGAGCCGAATGGATCCCCGGGAATCCACCTACACTGGACCATTTTCCGTTGTCGTCGCTTGCCGCCTCGTCCCCGTTCCGCTTAATAATTTGTTCTTTATTGGCGTACAAGTATTCTTCAATTCTGGGATCGTTTTCAAGGTCGTGAATGCACAATGAGTAGTGAAATGTCGATGGCGTTTCTGACGGCTCTTCACAAAGATCGCATTCGATTTCAAAACAGAATTTTTTGTTTTTTGACCCATGACGCTTCACCGAATGGATATTTGCAAAGCCCCCATGTCCGTGTAGCGCGTTTTCAATTCCGTAGTTCACAAAGAGACTGACAAAGTCCAGCGCATCAAAAAAATTGCTCTTTCCCGAGCCATTCGCGCCCGCGAATACCGAGAAGGCAGAAAGGCCCATTATCTCCAAAGAGTCAATGCTTTTGAAGTTAGCGATCCTCAATCTGTGGATAGGTTTATCGCTCATAGCTATACCCTTTATCAGTAAGCCAGTTTAACGGAATTGTGTGGTCTTAGTTATCCAAATGTTCCCAAGACTATAGATATTGCGGGTATTGATAGTTTCTCCTTAAACCACCACTGGGTCGCTATTTTTTGTGGCTTGCCAGGCGCGCCAGTCATTGAGGAAGCGTTCCAGACCGATGTCGGTTAAGGGGTGTGCGAGTAACTTGCCCAGGACATCGGGCGGGAGGGTCGCAACATCTGCGCCAGCGAGGGCGCATTCGACAACGTGTTTGGGCGAGCGCAAACTCGCGGCCAGCACCTGGGTTTCAAATCCGTAATTGTCGTAAATCTGGCGAATTGTTTGAATTAATTCCATGCCATCTTGGCCCAAATCATCCAGGCGGCCAATAAATGGGCTGATATAAGTCGCGCCTGCTTTGGCGGCCATCAGGGCCTGGTTTGCAGAGAAGCACAGCGTTACATTCACGCGGATCCCGTCATCTGAACACGCTTTGATCGCTTTTAGACCATCTGGCGTAATCGGAATTTTTACCACTACCTGTTCGTGAATCGCGGCATTTCGGCGCGCTTCGGCGATCATGCCTTCGGTGTCGGTGCTGACCACTTCTGCGCTTACTGGTCCATCTACAATTCCGCAGATTGCGCGAATGATGTCTTCAAATTCGCCTTCTTCTTGCGACATAAGAGAAGGATTTGTCGTCACGCCATCCAGCACACCCATGGCCTGGGCTTCGCGGATTTCGTCTAAATTGGCTGTATCGATAAAGAACTTCATGCATGCCTCCTTGTTAAAATACGCGCTCCACCAAAAATGAACACATTTCTCTGAGCACTTCTCTCGACTCTGATGGGGGCAACTGGGCGAGTCGTGCTTCGGCAGATTCGGCGCGTGTCTGGCAAGCCCGTTGCGCTTTTTCAATTGCGCCATATCTTTCCATCAAGTCAATCACCCACTCGACTTCTTCTTGCGATGTTGCATCTCGATCTCGATCCAGAATTTCGCGCACTTTTTGATTTTCTTCTGGCGTACAGTGGTTGAGCAAATCAATCACCATCAAGGTGCGCTTGCCTTCGGCGATGTCCCCGCCGCGCTCTTTGCCATAACCTCCGGATGTGGTCGTGGGTGCTAATGTTGCATCGGTATCTTCAACGACGAGATTGAGCAAGTCATCGCGAATTTGAAACGCAACGGCAATGGCTTCGCCAAAATCGCCAATTGCCCGTTTCATGTCATTGCCGGCACCCGCAATAATCGCGCCCATGGTACAGGGTCCGCGACCGCTATACCATCCCGTTTTGCGTCGCAGCATGTCAACAAAATCGCGTACATCGGGAATGACTTCGGCATCGATCCAGCCGATATCATAAGCCTGCCCTTCAAATGTTATTTGCGCGCCCTGGATCATTTCACGAAGCAAATCGAGCGTTGTTGTTTCCCCTAATATTCCGCGATTTGCCTGCAATATTTCAAACACTTTGGAATAAAGCGCGTCGCCCACGTTAATGCTCAGTGGAATCCCGTGTATCAGATGCAAGCACGGCTTTCCGCGCCGCATCAAAGAGGCATCCTCAATATCGTCGTGTACCAGGGCAAAAGACTGAAACAACTCAAAAGCAGCAGCCGTTCGCAATCCCAAATTGGGATCACCGCCAAATGCTTCAATGCCCAATAGCACGAGTGCTGATCTAAACCGTTTGCCGCCGCGCTGGGGATAATCGCGCATAGGGGCGTATAAAAAATCAATCGGGTCTTTATCTTTTGGCAAGAACCGATACATTTCCTCGTCAATGCGAGGCACCCAGGTTTCCAAATAATTTTTTAATCGCGTTTCCATTTTACCGCTTGAACTCCTTTACTTTTTTTCGAATTTTTGCCTCGACATTTGCCGATAGAGGTCGGACGGGAATTTTTTCATTGCTGTGGGCAGCAACATCACCTGTGATGGATATTTCAGGACGCGGATGTTTGGGTACATAAGGCTCTTTTTCCAACATCGCATGTAGCAAGACAAGGGCGGCTTCTTTATCGGGAATCGTTCCTCTCGTATTGCCATCGTCGCCAGGAGGCAATGGCGCGCCCACGCACGATGGACACCCCGCTTCACATTCGCATTCCGACACGACCATCCAACAGGCTGTTATGACGTCTTCGATCATCTCATAAGCTTTTTCCGAAAAACCAATGCCTCCAGGATGCCGGTCATATACAAATGCGGTCGGTCGCCCCGTATTGGAGCTATCTACGGTGGTGCCAATGTCCATGACATCGCACATCGCAAACAGAGGCAGCACTTCTCCCATCACATTGGCAATGCCTTTGAGTCCTTCAGATGGCACGCGGCTATGTCGGCGACACAGGTTTAGCCCCTCTTGCGGCGGCACGATCCAGCAGGCAGCTGTATCGAGCTTACGCTCTGGCAAATCGAGGTTTTCCCAGCCAATGCTGTCGCGATCTTCGAATTTCACTTTCTTAAACATCGTTACCAGTGACGAGACTGAGACGTCGCCAAAATATACGTCACTGACGCGCCATGCGCCCGATATTTCGGTATCATTTACGACAATACTCGTCTCGTCAACTGCCTGGGTATAATAGTCCAGAGCTTTTTGACTTACCCGTGCAATTTTGCGCTCTGTATCGAGTTGATCGACAAAGTACGTCTGTCCATTGTGCAAATATATAGCGTGTGTATGTATCTGAAAAAACGCGCTGATTTCATCCAGTGAACCTATCACCTGCGGGTCGCCTTCTGTCTCGTCGATAATGGTGTAGGTCGAATCGCTGATATTGCGTAGGCCGACCTCTGCCGCCGGATATCCCGAGTGGCTGTAAAACCACTGCCCATTGAGCTGGCGCGTCATGCCTTCATCTGATAGAATTTCGAGTAGCGCACCTGTAAATTCTCCCATGACTTCACCTTCTTCGCCTCGCACGGGCAATTCGCGCAAAGCACACCGCAGGTGTCCCACGACGAGATGCGGATTGTTGGGGTCAATGGTCGCGTGTTCGGGCGATTGTCCGAAAAAGTAAGCCGGGTCGCGCATCAAAAATTGATCGATGGGCGCGTTGTGTGCCACAAAGACCACCAGCGACTCTTCAGACTGTCGTCCCGCACGTCCAGCTTGCTGCCACATGCTGGAAATACTGCCCGGATATCCCACAATTAACGCGGCATCCAGATCTCCAATATCAATACCCAATTCCAGGGCATTGGTGCTTACCACGCCCAATAACTCACCTTCAAATAGCTGCTGCTCAATTTCTCGTCGTTCTGCGGGCAAATATCCGCCACGATAAGCCCGAATCGCGCCTGCCAACCGCTGGTTTACCAGCGATAAATCCTCTTGCACATAGCGATAGATTACCTCGGCGGATGTGCGCGCTCTGACAAAGGCAATGGTCTGCACCCTGTTGTGGATGAGTTTGCCGAGTAACCAGCGCGCCTCGGTATTTGAACTGCGGCGATCACTCGTGGTACCTTCCAAAAAAGGCGGATTCCAGAACGCAAAGTGGCGTTTGCCCCGGGGGGAGCCATCCCGATCAATCAGGCACATCGGCTGTCCGGTTAAGGCCTCGGCGTGTTCTTTGGGATTTGCTATGGTTGCGGAACAACACACAAATTGTGGGGGTGTGCCATAGTGCGCGCAAATTCGCATTAAACGCCGCAATACATTGGCTACATGCGAGCCAAAGACGCCCCGGTAAGTGTGTATTTCGTCGAGTACCACATAGCGCAAATTTTGAAAAAAACGCGCCCAGCGCGGATGATTGGGCAATACGCCCTGATGCAACATATCGGGATTGCTCAAGATTACCCGCCCCTCTTCGCGTAGTGTTTTGCGCTGGTTGGACGGTGTGTCTCCGTCGTAAGTGCCCAAGGAAAATTTCAATTTTTCGTTTAATTCGCCAAACCGCGCCAACCCACGTGCCTGGTCCTGTGCCAGTGCTTTGGTCGGGAAGAGATAGAGCGCGGTTGCCTGCGGGTCGGATAGCAGTGCTTCCAGTGTGGGTATCTGATAACACAGGGTTTTTCCACTTGCCGTTGCGGTTACCATTACTACGCCTTCACCCCGCCTCAGGGCGGTCAAAGCATCGGCCTGATGCGTGTAGAGCCGATCAATGTCCTGCTGTTTCAAGGCATCGGAGATCGCGGGATGCAGCGCGTAGTCATCAGCGACGAATTTAGCTTCTTGTGCGGGTATGGTCTCTATATGAGCAACCTGACCGGCATACCCATAGTCGCGGCGAACATGCGCGATAAATTGATCAAAATTCATCATGCGGGAAGGACTTTTGGATTCCAACGGGAGAGAGATAGGAAATAAAAAAGAAAAAGGGAGGTACGATAGCTATAGGAATATAGCTGGAAGGTGAAAAAGGGTCAACTTAAAAGAGGCGAACAGAAGGTGGGATTTAGGTATTAGATTTTCAGTTCTTACACACCGCACGCATACGCATCAAATACAATTTTTAAATCGCGTTTTGCGCGTGCAAAATCCGAATATGGCTGACGCGAGCGGTTTTGAAGGCAGGATAAAAAATCATCCGTCATCGCGCGATAGCCCATCAAATCTTTCAGCCCCGGCCAAAGAATCCGAAAGCCTTTCTGGGGTTTGCGTATATAGATGCCGTTGCTTTCAAAGACAATGCGTCCGTGTGATCCTTCGATATAAGAATGCTGAAAAATGCCTTTTGTCAAACTGGGCGTTTGCCACGAGTAGTGCAATTCGCCAATCGCGCCTGTGGCATAGACCATCCGCACGAGAGATTCGCGCTCTGGTGTACTGCCGGAAGAGCCAGGGAATATCGCTTCGATTTGTTCGGGAACCGCATCGAATAGATCTGAAATTAGGGCGATAAAATGAATACCGCCTTCCAGCAAAGCACCATGAGCACTTTTCCATCCCTGCGCCTGCTGCGTTGTGAGCTTTTTCACTGAAACCGAACGTATTTCGCCGATATCGCCCTGAGTGAGCATGTGCTTGATGTACGATAGCGAGGGTTTGTAATAATAATTCTCCGCGATCATCAATAGGGGGGTCTCGACCCGTTCCAGCACGGTCTCGATCTCGACAATTTCCTCTGGCGAGATGCACATCGGTTTTTCGACGAGTACGGCTTTGCCGGCTTCTAATAGTGCGATTACCTGGTCTTTGTGATGCTCTGGCGGGGAAGCGATCACCACGGCATCCACATCGCTTTCCAATAGGGCGTTCAGATCGTCAAAGATGCCCTCGCCCTTAAACTTGAGATTGAACTTGTACGCGCTTACCCGTGACCGACTGCAAAAATACAACGCCGCTCGCCTTTGCAAATTTTTCGCATGAAGTGCCCCAATATTCCCACAACCCAGGATGCAGATACGAGGTTTTTTATATGTCAGATGATTCATTAACGTTTATACCCGCTGACCAAGGCAATAGCACAACCCGTCTGGTGCGATGACGAAGAATATGCGGAAGGATTTATCACCGTGTTGGTCAATCCGATAATTTGGATCGTCATTTTGCAATCCATTGTTCTTTAATTCGTTGAAGGCGGCTTCGACATCATCCACTTCAAAGAAGCACCCCTCTTGAGTCGGGTCGCCACCATTCTCTGCCAGGCCGATCTGGATATCGTCTCTTGCGAGTATCGCGGATTTACCGACCTGAAATCCCATGATTGTTTCGTAAAACGGGATGGCTTCTTTCAGGTTTTCAACAGGAAGATTCAGGGCATCTTGCATATAGGGGGAGGCAGTTTTGAATATAGATTTAGTTTTCACACTTACTCTCCTTTAGGTGATGGTTCATTCCTTCTTCCAGGCTGTGGCTCGAACTGTCCCTTTCGCAGGCGCATCCACTCGTACAGTCAGCACGGTATATCTTTCATCATCACTGGTGACCATTGTTTCCAGACGTCCGCCATCTATCGCATAAACCCCTGCTGGTAGCACGAATGTTACCCGACATTTGGGAAATATATCCTCAAGTATATTGGTCACTGTGGCTGTCACTCTGTCGTGTATCCCGTCGTTACCCGGATCGTATGTCACGCTAAGTGGCGGTGGTTCCACTCGATCTCCTCGATAGGTCGCCGATGTTACATGACCGTCTTTAAATCGCACCACCCGAAAACTGCTGCTATTGCTTTTGCCCACCCGCGTCGTGGGTGTGGCTCCAATGGTCATCACCTTTTCCCCTGGACCATGCGCGTCGTGGATCAGCTTTACCCGGTGCTTATCCAGAAACGTCTCCACCGGTGCATTGTGCTCGAATGCGTTAATTACCTTGATCCGAGCCTTCGCCCGCGAGGACAGAAGCGCGTTGGCTTGAGATAGATCCACATGCCAGGGATGACCGAAATTCAGGATGCATAGATCTGGCCCATAATCAATGATTCCTACCTGATCTCCATACCACTTCTCGTGTCCGTAAAATTGGTGATTGCCGAATGTAATCGCGTAGGGCATCTCCAGCACCAGATGTGATCCCGAGATATACGCCGGGTTCACCGCATTGCTAATCAGGACCATATCCGGTGCAATCAGGTTGGCGACTTCGGCCAGTTGTCTCTCGTATTCCGCCTGGTACTGTCCCTGCGTGTCCAGATGTCCAAATGTCATAAATACCGGATCTTTTGGATAGTTTTGAACGATGTACACGCTCCTGGGAGACTGTCGTGTGAAATCTCCCCGCGAGCCGGACACCCTTATCGATAGATCGTATAAACCCGGTGGTATGTCTTGGGGTAACTTCACCGTGCCTTCCCGGTCGTAGTAGAAACTCGCGCTCGGATCTTCCTCAAACGCCACTGTGCGTGAGATCGTGGCTGGTCCAACCCGACGCGACAACTTCACTTGCCCTATCGTGTGATCGTAGGCCCCCAACCGCACCCGAAAAAATTCACCGGGCCGACGGATGGCCGGGTGCCCCAGAACCGGGAATCGGACGCCTTGTGGTCTGGTCTCCAGATTTCGGTGCAGATACACTGGTGGCAGGTGCGTTTCTTTTTTTTTGTGAATCGCGATTTCTTCAATTCTTTGGGGCTCCCATCCGTACGCAATCAATTCCAGAGAATATCCCTTTCCCGCGGGTAGGCCAGTCAGACGGCATGCCCCCGATAGCCAGTTCCGCACCAGCGCGTTTCGCATTACTTGACCACCCTGGCGTATTACCGCTCGTGCATCTACGAAGAATCCATTTTCCTCGCCGTTGAGCACAAATGCCAGCTCTCCAGAATGCTCCGCCAGGACTCGAAATCCAGATATACGGCAGCCCATCTCGCCCCTGTTCTGACGATGCTCAACGCGTACCCGGTGTTTTCCTTGTGTCAGTCCCCTCACCAGTACCACCTCTCGTGCTTCGTTACCCGGATACAAGACGCGCGAACTCCCATCATCTACTGTCACAATTAGCTTTCCCAGAGCCGGTCGTCCGTAGGCCGATACAGCGTGCTGCCCCAGACCAAGTGCCACTCCTGTACCGGTGAATTCAAACGTCAAGGCAGCGCCATTATCCTCCGTCTCCAGACAGGCTGTCCTGGCATACCGAAACTGGCTCTCCCACCACGTACCTGATTGCAGCACACGGACTGTATCCAGAGCAGATACCCACTCCTTACTCATCGGTGTTTATCCCTCTTTTAGACACGCACTTCTCTCGGAACAATATTCAGGTCCCATTTTTGCCAGTAATATTTCACAGGGTCGCTCGCATCCCATTTTTCATATACATCTTCCCAGGTCAGCCAATTCATGTGCGGCTGTAGCGAATCATCTCGAACCGGATGGCTTCGCGGTTGATATCGATAATCAGATGAAAGTCGCAGACGGTCTGCCGACTCGTTATCTCGTCCTTGATGAATCGTCAGGCTGTGTAGAATAATTACGTCGCCGCACATGTAGTCGCCACCGACCCAGACGGAATCCTCTTCGACGGGAACTTGACGCCCCCCCGGTCCCACGCCTTCGAATGTTTCCAGTCGTCCGCGCCGGTGCGATCTACTGGCGACAGCGAGTCCACCGAGTCCTTCTGGACAGTCACCGCAGGGAATCCATGCTGTCCAGGTCTCGTCCGATCCTCCGATGAAGTAATTGTCCTGGTGCGGCGGGGTCGAATGGGTATTCGTATTGGGGAAGACAAGGCGGCAGATATTTCGGCTGTGCGGCAGCACCTGTTCGCCGAATAGAACTTCAAACGCCCGAATCAGAGGGGGTTCGAGTGCCAGTGCGTGAAAGTCTCGAATTTTCAGAACATCTTCATAAAACGCTTGCCAGCGCGGATCTCTGCTCTCTACGACCTGAATGTCGAGATTTGCAATGCCTGCCGTCAGTTCAGAGCCATCTGCCAGCCACCCGTGATCCCGGCAGACGTCGAGAATCTGGTGCCGAACCTCGAGTACACGTGTGGGATCGAGCAGGTTGCGAAAGAACAGATACCCGTTCTCCTTTGCCTGTTGTCGAAGCTTTGTTGGATTCTGCAACAAAGCTGTCGCATCCTCCGGCGCCTCGATCTGTTTCATTTCAATCATCGCCATTATGATGGTCTCCTTTTTTCGAGCGAGTCAGAATCCATGGCAGGAGTCTAACTCCTGAATTTCGTCTGGTTCAGGCATGGATGTGAATTGGACAGCTTTTATGGTCTTATGACCTTCAAGGATCGCTTTGCACAGGCGATGGCCACCATCCATGAGCGAGCCATCTGCATTTAGTATGATAGGATATTTTAGGGAAGCGTTGTTAATTTTTTTACAATGTCGCGCGATCTCTCTGAGGGTAGGTTTCTTTTTCCCAAACCAGCAGTCTTTGTCTAATTCTTTGATTGATGATAAGTCAATTTCAAATGGAGAAAGATCGCTGGCCTGTTTCCAGAGTTTTTCGGTGTACCATACGAGCCGTTTGCCATCGCGTATTGTACTGTGTTTTTGTGGCACGATTACTCCTATGGATTTCAGACCATACTCAGGCTGTATCGAATTTCTCTGAGTTCAACCCCTCCACGGGCTTCCACTTTTTGTATGTCCTCCGCAGTGAATCCAAATTTTTGATAGAAGGAAATCGCCCTCTGGTTGGTATCGAGGACCCAGACTTTTACTGTTGAGCAATCCATTTCACGAAGGACTGCGAGAGAATCCTCCATTAGCCTTCGACCAATGCCACAATCCCAGAATTCTTCAAGGGCGTAAATTGCATAGACTTCGCCAACGGAGTTTTTATCCAGTCCTTCATCTCGCACAGGACCAAAGCTGCTGAATGCAATGATTCTTTGCTCTGCTTCGGCTACGAGTACTTTATTTGAAGGAGATCCCAGAAGTTGGCGCCAATCCTTCTCTCTGCGGTCAACAGACAAACTATCGAGAAAGTCGTCGGGCACTTGCCCCTTGTACGCGGCCTGCCATGATCGAACGTGGACCTCCGCCAGGCCTCTGGCGTCGTCTTTGAAAGGTTCTCGGATTATCATTACCATAGTTGGAGATATCCTTAATTCCAAGATGGCGGATCGCGCTTTCCTCATTTCTTGAGTGAGTCTCTTACGGCTCTGGCGAGTTCCGGGTACTTCTGCAGGGTGTTCAAGCGAGAGATGACGAGATTGCCGTCGCCGTATTTTAAGGCGATTTCTATCTCCCTGGCAAGGCGTTCGGGCGTGCGCACGAAGCCGGGCAGGTCGTGGATGCCGATGAAGGGGACAAAGCGGTTGATCTCTGGATTTTCCAGACGCTTCATTTCGGCGGCTTCCATTTCAACGCGTTCGAGTCGCCATTCGGGGGGATAAAACCAGGAGATGGTCTGTGTGCAATAGTCGAGTTTGTATTTGGCACCAATGTACTCGTCGGGAAGGAAGTGCGGCCAGACATGGTTGGTGACAATGGCATTGGGATCTATGGATTTGGCGTGGTCGTATAGGAGGCGATGAACGTCAGTGAGTGTTTGCATGGAGACTCTGCCCATGATTTCGATGTCGGACAGGTCGGGGGGTTGCGCGCTCGCTTCTTTACGCAGGGTTTCACAGCGGTCGCAGAAACAGGCGTAGTAGTTGGCAAAGCCAAAGCCGTCGAGGGCGATCCCGTCGGCGATGTCGAGGGCGCGCTCAACCCGCTTCTTGAGTTCGGCCTGCGATTCGGGGTGCTCGAAACAGAGGAGCGTTCTCGGTAAGACGAACGATTGCCAGCGGTAGCTCTCTCCGTGCAACCGAAGCCAGGATTGTTCGGAGATAATGTCCGATACTTTGTGTTCGAATTCGCGCATTTTTTGAAGGGAATGCGGATGGGCATTTTCAAAGTCGTCGTCGGAATAGGGGAAGACAGTGGCGATGATCTGAATGTTTCGTTTATGAGCCCGCGCGACCATTTCGGTGGTGGCGCTATTGGTAACAAGCATGTTGCAGCCGAGGTCAGCCACAAAATCGACGGCTTGTTCGCGTTCGGTATCGGTTCTGAGTCGGTCAATGGCCCAGACGGCTTTCATAGGGAGATGTCCTTTTGGGGATTGGGCAAGAGAAAGACCTGAGAAAGAGATGGCAGAGGCGAGGATAAGGATAACAAATACGCAGGTTTTGGGCATGGGCTCTTGCTTTTCAGTCAAAGTCTCTTATATTTCTAATCAGCAATGGATATGTCGTATTATGTCTTACGACTTCCATAAAACCTAAGGATATTTTTCATGGGGGCAGTTAACTTAAAAGTCGAGCTTCCTTCAAGTCTTTCTGGAGATGAGGCAAAAACTTTCCTTGCCATAAAGCTCTACGAAGTTGGTAAAGTATCGCTTGGTCAGGCAGCGAAAATCGCTGGACACTCCAAACGCGCCTTCATGGAGATTCTTGGACACTACCAGGTTCCTGTCTTTAATTATTCTCCCGAAGAGTTGCAGCAGGAGATCAGTCAGTGAGTGAGCGCGTCGTAAGTGAGGCATTGAAAGAAGAAGCTTTGCATATCGCAGAAGAATAATACGTCGAAAAGATGAAATGTATATTTTTAAAACCGGTCTTATAGGGGCCGGTTTCTTTTTTTAGGCTAGTTTTGATTTGGAGACAGATTTCGCCTGGTCAGATTAATCAGATTGCCGTCTGACGTGGCTTATGACGTTGCTCCTGTTCCAGTTCTGCCCAAATTTTGTCGTCCTGAAGATAAGTTTCCATTTTCCGCTTTGGGTTGTCGCGAACTGGATGGCCGTGACCAAAAAGCATCAACTCGAAGGGAAAATTCAGCAGGGTGTGTAGAGATTTTCTCGTCATGGATAGATCGGAAATATAGTTCGGAGACGTGACTGCCAGATTGCCTTCGGGAATTCCAAGGTCCTTTCGGCCACCGGAGAAGAGATCTCCAGTGATCATGACTCCTCCCATTTCTCTGATTCGTAGCGCAGTCTCTGGAAAGTATAAATCGGGAATATAGATAGCATCAATGAAGTTCCACAGGGTTTGGCCGTCTCGAAAAATACCATCGAGACGGGTCTGATACCTCAAAGTCTCCATCTCGTTCGCCAGAATCTTACATCCCCATCGTTTTCGCCATTCTTCAGAGTGTCTGAGGTGATACTCACACGTTAGCACAATGTAAGTAGGAATACCAGTTTGCTCGACATAGCTGAGTTCTTCAGATGACATCGGGAGGGGATCCACCAGAACGATTTCCTCCTCATCGGGTATGCGAATCAAATAGCTATTCCATGGATAGGCTTCACCCCGAGCTTCGCCATGAATTTCAGACCACATCCAAATGCTGGGAGATACTTGCTCAAGCACGTTCTATATCCCTGATAACCGTTTAGAGTGGAAGAAGGTGGAGTTTATTAGCTGGCAGATGGTTTTTTAGTTCCCGCAGATGCCTTTGGCTTTGTTCTGCTAATTGAGCATACAGGGGGAATGTGGTGCCCTTTGCTCTGAATTCGATTACCAAAAGCCTGCGCTCTCGATGCCCAGGTGTCACCGATCCGCCGTGGACGACTGGGCCTGAAAGTAGGGAGGCCTGTCCCTGTTTTGCAAAAACTGGGATGGGATCTGCGTACTCGAGATCGGGTGGTACTTGCTTGAGTTCGTGGTTGTTGTCGTGTGGATGATTGTCCATGTAGCGCATCACCTGCAAGTGACTGCCAGGGCGGTAGTACAATGGGCAGTTGTCGGCCTGGACATCGGTTAGCCACACGAAAAAGCTACTGGGCATGGTAACGGGCGTAATCTGGGCAGAGGTAGTTCCACATTTGAAATCAACGTGTTCTGGCTCGCGTTCTGCCTGCGCATTGGGCCTGGGTTTTGTCACGCGCAGAGATACCAATGTTAGTTCGACAGCCTCCGCCCTCAAGATTGTCCTGGAAACGCGCTCGAAAAAAGGATCACAGACAAGTCTCAATAGTTCAGGTTGGAGGATGTCGCCC
>JAGWBW010000321.1 GCA_021295695.1 Candidatus Latescibacterota bacterium | reverse complement strand
GGGCCAGGCGTTGGAGTGGACGCCGGATGATTGGGATCTGGATGGGGAGGTGCAGGCGGCATTGGGCGACGCGCTGGATTGGTTGCGCCGACGGGTGGGTCCGCGAAAGTCGCAGTGGCGCTGGGGAAGGTTGCATACTGTAACTTTTCGGCATCCCTTGAGTGATGGTGGGGCGTTGTCAAAGATGTTTGATGTGGGACCTTTTGAATCGTCGGGGAGTACGGGAACTGTGCGCGCGACGGGGTATAATTTTGGCAAGCTGTTTGAGGTTGGTTCGCTTTCAACCTATCGGATGGTGGTGGATATGAGCAATCCGGCGCAGAGTGTGGCGACGGCGGCTGGCGGACAGTCGGGGCATCCGCTTAGCCCAAATTATCGCACGCAGTCCGAGTTGTGGGCTGCCGATGAGTACCATCCGCTGCTGATGGATTGGGAAGATATAGTGGGGAATTTAGAGAGCAGATTGGAGCTGAATCCGTAGCCTGGCACGGTATTTGCACAACTGATATGGTGCCAGATTTTGGTCGTTTTTTGGTCGTTTTTTTCAATAGCGGGACAATTTTTTCATTTTATTACACACTGTGAGGAGTTTTGACATATGAAATTGACGCTTTCAATACCGCGTTCTCGTCCGGCGCATCTGGCGAGCTTTTCCGCCCCAGAGGGATGTGAAGCACCGTTGTTGCAGTTGAAGGGTAGAGGTGAGGTGCTGAGTGTATCACGTCAATCTGCCCGCGCTGGGCGGGGGTGAGGAAGCGAGTTTTGAGGTATTGGCATTGGATAGTGCAGATGCGGCTGCGGGGATTTCGTCGTACGATGCAGATGGCAAACTCAGTGTTTCTCTGTCGGGTTCGCCATTTATGACGTTTCACCATACGACGGATTATCCCAAGCCGGTTATCAATCCGATTTTGACGCCGAATGGAACCAATATGCTGCGCGAGCCAATGGCGGCATGGGGGGAAGGGGAACACCCCTGGCAGCGGGGTTTGACTTTGATGCAGGGCGCTATAAATGGAGTGGATTGCTGGAACGAGCGGCCCAATCAACCGGGATATGGGCGCACGGCGCAGGATGATATTTCTATTTCGCACAATCCCCTGTCCCTGGTGATCGCTTCGGAAAATACGTGGTATGAGGGCGACCGCGCGCTGATGAGCGATAGTCGTTCGTATCGGCTATACGATTCGGGACGAGATGCCGCGGTTATGGATATTGCGCTTACGCTCAAGGCTTCTCACGGGGCTGTGACGATTGGGGATACCAAAGAAGGTGGATTTTTGTGTATTCGCGTGAATCCGTCGATGGATGCCAATGCCGATGGGCAGATGCGCAATGCCTATGGCGCGACGGATGAGACGGGGTGCTGGTCGCTGCCTTCACACTGGATGGATTACTACGGCCCTGTGGGCGATGAGGTGGTCGGGTTTGCCATTTTTGATCATCCGCAGAATTTCCGATATCCAACCACATGGCATGTGCGCGGTTATGGGTTGTTTGCGCCCAATTGCTGGATGTTCAAGCCCGATCACCTTATGCCCGAAGGGTGATTGTGCATACGGGGGATACGGCGCAGGCCGATATTGCGAATCGCTTTTTGGATTATGTGGATGGGCCGCGTGTGGTATGGGCGTAGATTGCAAAAAAATGATCTTAGATAGGTTGACGATGGCTAACTGACTGGTTATTTTTTTAAATGTTAGGAGAGGTCAGATGGCTTTTCAAGAAGATGTTATTGTTGACGATGTAGAAGACGACTCGCCTGAAGAAATCATGCCCTTTGAATACTCTATAACGAGTTATGGCGCTGATTTCACTATTGATGATTTGGTCAGCCGACTTCGACGGGGTGATATTTTTGTGCCATCTTTTCAACGCGCGTTCGTTTGGGATGAGGAAACAGCGTCGAAATTCGTGGAGTCTTTATTACTTGGTCTGCCCGTACCGGGCATATTTCTGTCAAGAGAAGAAGATACAAAAAGATTAATCATTGTTGATGGACAACAACGATTAGTGAGTCTTCGTTCGTTTTATGATGGAAAATTTGCTGATACAGAAAAAACATTTGCACTGACAGGATTAGGGAAAAAGTCACGTTTTTTAGGCAAAACTTACGAGTCACTCGAACCCGAAGACCGCCGCAGACTTGACGATGCTATTTTGCATGCGACTATTATTCGCCAGGATAAGCATTCGGATGATAATAGCAGTGTTTATCAGGTCTTTGAGCGGCTAAACATGGGCGGCAAGCATTTGCAGCCACAGGAAATTCGAGCGGCGATGTACCATGGTGCGTTTAATGATTTGTTGCAAGATCTCAATTGTAACCACACATGGCGCAAGCTCTACGGCAAGGTTAGCAATAGAATGAAAGATCAGGAACTTATTCTCAGATTTCTGGCTATGTACTTCGATAGAAAAAATTATAAGAGTCCCTTGAAGCAATTCTTGAATAAGTACATGGGGAGTAACAGGAACCTGACAAGACAGTCAGAAGGAGAAATCAGGTCAGTATTTGAGAACACGATGGAAACGGTTCACACTCGGTTGGGTCCGAACGCATTCAAGCCAACGAAAGGTAGATTTACAGCGGCAGTTTTCGATTCCGTCGCTGTGGGCATTGCGGATAGGTTAAAACAAGGCGATATTCCAAATGGCAAAGAACTAAAGGCAGCTTATGATGCTCTTATGGAAAACGAGGATTACCGTCAAACAACTTTTGGGGGCACTGCACAGACGAGAATAGTTAATCAAAGGCTTACCCTGGCAATTGAAGCATTCTCAGACGTTCCATGAAAAACCGCGAAACTGTACAAGCCAAAGATCGTCTTGATTACTTGTTTAGTCGGGTTAACGAATTTTCTGAAGACCTTGAACTCCAATCTCACTGGGCGAGATATTTATGTGTCAGGGTGTCTGGTTTTATAGAAACTTCAATTCGTTCAATTCTCAGCGAATATGCAAAGAAAACGTCTGCCCCATCTGTAGCAAACTATGTCGAAAATAGGTTGAATTCTTTCCAGAGCCCTAACATGGAGCGGATATTACAATTGCTTGGGGCCTTTAATTCCACTTGGCAGGACGAACTGAAATCATTGACTGAAGGCGAACCAAAGGACGCCATTGACGGTATCAAGGCGAACAGAGATCTCATAGCACATGGCGAAAATGTAGGCATCACTTATACAACGATTCAGCGCTATTATCAGAATGCCCTAATGGTGGTCGAGTTAATTGAAGATCAATGTAACTCTTGAAACTATACATCACAGTACTGGCGTGTGATTGTTCACATAGGGGATACGGCGCAGGTTATTTTTTAAGCCTCGAGTTATCTCGGGGCTTTTTTTTGGAGAAAGTTTGCGATTTTGTCGCGTATTTCGTCGCGCACTTTGCGAAATACGCGCATGCGCTCTTCTTCTGTGCCCTGGGCATCGGCGGGATCTTCGAAGGGCCAATGGCGCATGTCTTTGGCTCCTGGGAAGATCGGACAATTTTCTTTGGCGTTGTCGCAAACGGTGATGACGAGATCAAAATCTCGATTGAGATAGAGGTCGATGCTGTCGGATGTGTGGTGGGATATGTCGATGTCGATTTCACGCATGGCGCGAATGGCGAGTGGGTTGACTGTTGTGGGGCTGACGCCTGCGCTATAGGCGTCGTAAGTGCCATTGCTCAGATGGCTAAATAGCCCTTGCGCCATTTGGCTGCGGCAGGAGTTGCCCGTGCAGAGGATGATTACGCTGTTCATGGGATGGCTTTCAGGGGTTAACAACAACCTTTGACATCGGTGCCGGGGTCGGAGTGACAGCGGATGAATTCGTAAAAAAACGCGCCTGCGGTTGCGCCGAGAATGGGGCCGAATACG
>JAGWBW010000320.1:4884-5680 GCA_021295695.1 Candidatus Latescibacterota bacterium | reverse complement strand
CTCGATTGCTGCGCGCAGGGTTGCATCCGGAATGGTAACCTGCGTTTCCGGTCCACCGCCACCAGCCTCTTTGCCAAAGTTGCTGCTAAAGAGCAAAAAATCGCCAAAACCAATCGCGCCATCGCTGTTCAGATCGTACTTCGCTTCATATCTCCCATCGCCCTGACGCGCCCCAAACTGACCCGCAAACGCCAAAAAGTCGGAAAAACCAACCTGACCATCTCCATCAAAGTCTGAGGTAAGGTCTTGCAAATTTAATTCAACGCGCACATCCATAGTTACGCTTTCAAATTGCCCACTCCGACTGAGGTCTGCACGCACCAACCGAATCGCCGTGCCCGAAAACGCAGCCGTTGTGTGAAAGCGAACTGTACCCACCAAACCGCTATTGGCAGTTGCTTGACCACCCAGAGATGCAATGCCAATCTCGACAAAACCTGTACCCTGATCCGGGAGTGCCTGAGCATTGGGCAAGACATCGCCGGTATCAAAGCCATCATACACAACCTGCGCGGCATCGTATTCAAAATGCACGGCAAGGCCGTTCGCATTCTGAATACCTGTGCCAAATATCTGAATGGCGACAATTTGATCTGCGGACACATTGCCAGATGTAACCGCTTGATCGCCCACCGCACCATCCACATCCAGCGAGAGAGAAAAGCTATTCTGTGCCGAAAGAGACAGGGGGTATATCAAAAGTGCAAGTATTGATATACCTGTATAAATCGCTGATCCCGCTTTCATATTTTCCTCCTCATCTATCGTGAACCTCTAAAAAAATGAGACGCTCCCA
>JAGWBW010000320.1:3687-4743 GCA_021295695.1 Candidatus Latescibacterota bacterium | reverse complement strand
AAACAAGCACATTATTTTTAGATCAATGTACCTGCTGTACCATCCGTAGAACCATGATTTATCACACTGATTTCAAATGCGCTGGGCTTACTTATCGCGATAAGCTTTATCGGCATAGATGATGCTACCTGGAGGGTAAGTCGAAGGAGGCCTTTTAAGGTCACTGGCTAAATGTATCCAGTGACCGCATAAAAAATAATTCCCAAATACTCGTGCAATATCCGAATCGAAGAATAAACCAGTCACATTCGAAGCCATTTAGATCCCAATAGGCTTGTTGACTCATACCTATAAACTTCGCAGGAGCCATCCACTGTTGATCCCCAGTAACATTTGCAGGATAAACTATCGGAACACCGGCTTTAATAAAAGCCCTGAATTTACGAAACATACGATGGGAGTCTGCTACCAGGATTACGCTATCCCAAGAATTGTCCCTACACAATTTAGTGAGTGAGGATGCTTCAATTAATGTGTTATTAGACTTACCTCTCGCCCATATAATGACATCAGGCGGTATTGAAAGGGTCTGGTGTAAATACGAAGAATAGAGTTTTCTATGGGGAACGAATGTCACTATTTTTGAAGCTAAGCCTGCATGAAAAAGATCAGCACCCAAATCAAAACTCAGGGGAAAACTCCCCTGTCCGCCAATATCGATAACATCCGCCGGTTTTGGCGTGGAAGCAATACGGATAGGATAATCGAGAATAAAACATACGTTGGAGAATGATATTAGCAATATGAAGCAGGAAGGAAGAATCAGTCCCGATGTCAGCACCAGCCACCGCATTGATGACAGGCGAGTGTTGGGCATAACAAATGAAAGGATAGGGAGAATTAATACCAGAACGCAGAACACGAACCCGCTAAGCCATTCTTCATACACTCTATTGTTTGATCTAAAATCAAAAATAAATATCTCGCAAAATACTATCTCGCCAGTCCAGGAAGCTCCCAAAGCATAACAAAAAAAGCAAAGAGTCGTGAGCAATTTTCTGTAAACACAAATCATCAAAATTAGGATACCTTGAAGAGTGGTATAATCCGCTAAAA
>JAGWBW010000320.1:0-3312 GCA_021295695.1 Candidatus Latescibacterota bacterium | reverse complement strand
TTCTGAGGGATACCTTGAACAGGCCCTTTTTTGAATCTCGCTAATGTGTCTTCGAGAAGTCTCCACCCCTTATTGCCCAACTTCAATGCCATAGTTTTAAGTGTATCGGTTTCCAGTATGGGTACTTCTGCTTGCGTCAGAATATCCCCTGAATCGATATTTTCGTCTATGAAATGTACTGTGACCCCCGAGATTTTCTCGCCATTGATAATTTGCCATTCCAGCGGCTGGGGACCTCGGTAGGCGGGTAGCAAAGAGCCATGAAGATTGATGATTCCTTTAAAGGGGATATCGAGAATTTTTGGAGAAAGAATAAAAGGAAAACCAGCTACAATAATGAGATCGGGCTCACAGGCCCTCAGAAAAGCTCCAAACAGTGGCTCGTGCCTATCGACGATTTTACAGGTTGGAATCCGATTTTTCAGACCTTCACGGACAATCAAAGGATCTTTAACGGACGCCACAATGCCAGTAACGTGCTCTTTTTGGAGAAGCATTTTTAACGGGAAAAGTCCCCATTGACCGCCGCCGAGAAATACAACTTTCATACTTAATCCTCTATAGTTTATGTCGCTTTATCCTGTCCACTGGCGCAAAAAAACTCCAATCCGCCACTTCTCGACATTTTGCTGATAAAACGGATCAAATTCAGTGTTTCTTTTTTAATATCAGGTTACGCCCGTTCAGGTAAAAGCGGCTTATTTTTTTACGTCCTGATCGATATACTGTGTAGAGAAAATGTTTCAGCGACTGCAAATTTATATAGTGATCTTGCCAGAGAGACAGATTTATATCCCGTCTCTGAAAATCCCATAGAAAATAGAAATCTTCCTGGAACCAGGACCTGAGTTGCTCTGCTATCTCTTGATCACCAGCTATAAATTCTAAATCCATCCGCATCAACAATTCCTGAATAAAATAATGAGGATTCACAGCACCGATAAATGATCGTGTCAGGGGAATCCCTGCTCCTACCATACTAACATCGCGACGTCTTTGATACAATTGGCGTATCCAAAGCGCTTGAACATGCCATTGTCGAATTAAATTTCCACGAAAACTTTCCAAAAGATTCGAAACAATTTTAACATCCGCTTCCCTTCTAAACAAATGATGGATTGAATTTATTGTTTGTCTATATTCAACAGGCGTATCTTCAAAAGATTCCAGGCGTTTCAGATCTTCATGAGCCTCTTCGTCCATACCAATAAATTTCATCTGGAGACACAGATCCAACATTTTGAACCACCTGGGCACTTGAAGCGAGCCATCGAGCATGACTCTTACTAAGCCAGCCACTTTTTCTAAAGACGATTCTGGTGAAAGGGGAGCATGAAGGTTGATAATAGGCCCATAATCAATCGGATGTGTTATGACATGTTGACAAATATATCGCAGAGCGTCAGGTGTATTTGCCACCAATTCAGGCAACTCACGATCAAATAATGTTCGGATATTCATAGGAACAATGACCAGAGGGATTCCTCTGAACATTGCTTCAAACATGACCTGGGAATTACCACGACTGATTACGAAATCACAAATTTCAAGAGCATCTTCTATGGGTACTTGCTCATCTAACACCACCGCTTCTGCTATCTCTGACTGTACTATCTTTTTTACATCGCGTTGCTTGTCCACAGGATGAGATTTCACGAGAAGTTGTACATCCTGAGGTAGGCCCTGCCGGAGTAACGCCAGCATACGGCGTCGTATGCGAATCGTTTCAAGGCTCTCCAGGCCCCTCTCTTTGGAAAAGGATAGGATCAAAAGACCGATGCGCTTGCTTCCTTTGAGTCCAACATTCTTCCTTGTTAGAGCAATCTTAAGATCTAATTTTTGTTTTTTGTTGGCAGAATAAAAGGGCCATCCTGTGACAGCAATCTGGTCGGGCAAATAACCCAGGGCACGAAACTGCCTGGCTTCGACTTCCGATGCCACGCCCAGACGATCTACAGGTAAAAAATAGTGGTTGATAACGCCGTCATTATTGGCCAGTTGATTCACTTCTTCAACTGCCAAAGTTGGAATATTCAGTTGAAGAGCCTTACGTAATAGGCGGCATCGAAATACTTCAGGATTAGCTGTAGAAAAAAATATCAAATCCGGACGGTTCCGCCACATATCTTCTTTTAATTGGGCACCATCATGAATTACGAGATCACTATCTAAGCGTCCAAGTATTTTTGGGGGAATACGTCGAACCCAGGTATCTTTTAGCAAAACTGTAAACCGAACGTCTGGCATCAGTTGCTTCAATATATCTTGATTATAAAGATGTGTTATACCACCACTTATGTATAATTTTGTGAAGATCACCCTAACTCAGAGCTAAATGATCAGTCAAATACGCTTGACACAAAGGATCGCGTGATAAAAGAATCTCAACTTCTATCCGGTCTGATTCGGTATCTACCGATTTCGTATCGTAAGGAGAGTAAACCATACGAATTCGATGTCCATGTTCAACTGCACGTAGCATTTCTATAGACTCTGCTTGTTCCAGAGGTGTCGGTGGCAGTTTGACAAAGTTCAATAAGTTTGATTTAAAAAAAGGAAAGATACAAACTTGCCGAAACTGAACAGGATTAGCCTTGAAACTTTCTTTGTGTATTTTTGAAGGAATTGGGCTTCTGGACATATAAAGCGCGTTCATTTCCAAATCCGTGACCACTTTAATTTCATTTGGATCAAGCCATTGATCATCAGTGAGACTTGATACCAGGTTGACACACATAATTTTTGAGTCCTTTAGAATAGGTACAATAGCAAGATCAATCATCTCAGGTCTAACCATAGGTTCGTCCCCCTGGACGACCACTACAATATCATTCTCCTTTAGACCTTTTATCTTTTTACAGGCTTCGGCTACCCGTAAAGCAGGCCTGGAGATGCCAGGATCCGTCATCACGACCATTCCACCAAAACCTTCTACCACCTCTCTAACCTCCTGGTCGCAGGCCTACACTGTCTGAAAGCTTGCATCGCTTATATACATGCTCAATCATCGATATACCCAAAATATCACATAGTGGTTTACCCGGAAATCGAGATGAACCCATGCGTGCCGGAATGCCTACAACAACTGTAGGCGAGTTTTCGTTTCTTTTCATGACAGTTTCTCCACAAAGTTGGATTAAGTCGAACAGAAAACATCGCTTCATTTTCGAATTAGACATCGAATGCTCAACTCAAGCTGGTTTTTAAATTCCCAGGGCATCAGGTCATTTAGAGAAGATCTTTGGAATTTTCGCCAGGCCCAAATGCCTAAACTTCGACTGGCAAGACATTCCCGGTACCATATCCAACCTA
>JAGWBW010000319.1 GCA_021295695.1 Candidatus Latescibacterota bacterium | reverse complement strand
AGACATCTGCTTCGCCGTTGATGCTGGTGAGTCTGGCGAATGGGTATATCGGGTATGTGTGTACAGATGAGGCATTGACGCAAGAAGGGGGGTATGAGACCTGGGCAGCCCTGTCATCTTTGGGGGGTGTGGGTACAGTGCCGGCAATGGAGAGTTTGAGTCTGTCGCTTTTGGAGACGCTGGGGTTTGTGGGGTGATTGCCGGAAAAAAGAGTGCCGTTATCTTGTTTTTTGATGATGAATCTAATTGCGCTGCTTTTTGACACAAGCTCGACAAGTTGTGTCCTCAGGTGCCGAACTCTTTTAAGAAGGATAGATGTAACCGAGATGCTACCGCGATTTTGATGCCTTATTGAGCGTTTCATGCAAAGGTTTTCCACATCTCATCAAGCTGATACGCACCTGTTGATCGCGGAAACGCACTCGGTTTGCATTCGCGAGAAAACGTTTGTGTTCAGCGCGACGAAGTTCGCCACCGTGTGCGACAACCGGCAAAAAGGCAACCTGCTCACCACGAGGAATGATATGAGCATCGGCAATATTCGCGCCTGCCTGGAGTTGTCCCTTGACCTCACTGGCATGAGGTCTGCCCTTTTTTAATTCCATAGGCACCAACCAGATGCTGCTGGAGCCTCCAATGAAGATGTAATCGCATCTCGTTTTGTTCTGATCAACCGGTGCGTGTGGACTATCCATATCTATCAAAATGAATGGTGCTGGCGCATGATTCAAAGGCACTGAGCAACCTTCCTTGCTACACCTATTTGTAAGACATTTATCGGAGAGTTTTCTGCTTATCTGGCTGACGAGATCCGCCATCTATTTACTATCCTCTATTCGACTGGATATTTCTGCATATTCGTTATAAGCATCTTCAGAAATGTCTCCGAAGCCTGATGGGAAGGTACCAAACTCTACGTCGAGCAGGCTTTGGTTTACCACCGAACCACGCTCTTCTAAACTCCGCTCAAACCGCCACACGCCCACATCGTCGGGACCGAGCGCGAAGTCCGCGCTTGCAATGCCTTTCCGCCGTGCTTCTGGAAGTTCTGATAACCGCACGATGTTGGCGAGCCCCTCCAGAATCCACTCGCTGTGTGTCGTAAGGAGGATGCGGATACCGGACTTGACCGCCACCGCGAGTTGGCGGATGAACGCAACCTGCATTTCCGGATGCAGGTGAGACTCGGGTTCTTCAATAATCAGCAGGTCGCCCGGCTGAACGACATGGCGCAGATACAGCACGACAGGGGCCAATTCTGATACCATAGATGACGCATTCATCAAGGGAAGGTCCTTCTCCCAACCTTCCGGACGATAGACAAATGAGGGGTAGTCTATTTCTGACCGTTCAACATGAACAGTTCCCCGCAGCAGTGCCTGTTCCATACGTAGAGCGAGGTCATTACCGCCTTCGGATTCCCGACGTGTTGGAGAGTAAGAAGCCAGTGTGACAAGTTGTTCCAGAAAGTCGCCGAGAACCCCGGAGAGTACTGGCATTGGCGAATCACGTCGCAGTGCGACACGCGATGCGCTTGCAATCAAACCCCGCACTGCCACTTGATGGGCGTGCATGACGCCAGCGCGGTCAGCGGGAAGGTAATGCGCGGAACGTCTCAATGGGCTGACGATGTCAAGAGCAATAGAATTGGCAAGAATTCTAAGCAATTCAATCAGAGCATTTTTAGCCATTTCATCCTCTCCCATATCCTTCATTTCAGCCAGCCAGTCGGCGTTCCAATTGGCTGCCTCAGCACTACCCGTCTTGCGTAGTCCGAAATTCTCCATCTCAATCAGCCAGTCGGCGTTCCAATCCCATAGAAGGACTGAGAGATCCTCTATATCCATTTGTAAGGGCATGGTATTCGGAATCAAAGTATCTATCTTAGTTTTTTGCCCTGTCACTGTAACTTTGTAACCTAAAGGATCATTTTGTCCGACTTCCCTTGAGATATTGTGAAGCAGTGAGAATGTAGTCTCGCCATCACCTAAATGGCGAATCAAATTTTTTGTCTTACCTACCCCAAAGCATCTTGTGATTTCACTCTCCAGGTCTTCGATTAAATGTGCTACATTGTTGAAAATTGGGCGGATCAACGTTGCAACAGAGTCTGGCAATTCAATAGAGTAGGGCCTCTCATGTTCAGTGGTTTCTAAATCCGAAAGCGTTTTTTTTGCCCAAGTATAAAGATCTGAAAGATCATGTTCCGACAAATCAATCCTTACGCCCTGAGTAGGCACTGAAAAATTGATGCATTGCGTAAATCAGAACAGCCATATAGGATTTGCCGGTGTTGCTGGGGCCTACGAAGACTGTTAGCGGGCGCAGGTCAATTTTTGCCTTGGCAATGGGACCAAAGTCGGTAACTGACAACTCGAGGTTTTGGGCGTCGGGGGTTGTAGCCATTGCTGAGTCCTCCTGCGTATCGAATAGTACAGCCATACCCAGTAGTCGTGTGTAATGTTTGCTGATGCCGTCCTTAATTATCACCTATCTTGCGGGCAATGACAAGACAATTCTCGATAAAGGTGAGACCAATGAATGCGTTGCCCATTACTCTGTTTTTTGGGGGGGCGGTGGGATGGGGTCAAGGCCGTGTCGTGCGATGAAGCGATCGACCTGGCGAAAGAGGCGGTGGATGGTCGCCACGTCGCGGTGTTCCATGTCGATGCGGCTGAATATTCGGCGTATGGATCGGATGAAGGTCTGGGGGCGGTGCCGCGAGACAAAGCCGAGTTTGTCGAGGGCAGTTTGGATGTGGTCATACATGGATTCGAGTTCGCGGTGCGTAGCCAGGTCGAGGTCTGATGGTTTGTAAGGTGCTTCGGAATGGGTTGCGCGAAAGAGTTCGTAGCCGTAGATGAGGGTCGCTTGCGACAGGTTGAGGGAGGGATAGCGCACGGCTGAGGGAATGCGGGAGATTAGCTGGCACAGTTGGATTTCGTTGTTGGTCAGTCCGTTTTCTTCCCGGCCAAAGACAATGGCGCCTTTGTGGTTTTCGGGAAGGGACAACAGTTTGTCTGTCGCGGTTTGGGGTGGGTGTACGATGTCGAATTCGCGGCGTTTGCGATGGGATGTGCCCACGGCGAGAGACACGTCTGCGAGTGCTTCGGATAGAGAGGATACGACGGTTGCACCGTAGAGGATATCGCCCGATCCGTGCGCCATTGCGCGGGCAGTACCGCTGGTGTGGTCGGGCGGGTTGACGAGATAGAGGTGCGATAGGCCCGTGTTTTTCATCGCGCGTGCCACAGCGCCGATGTTGCCGGGTTCTTTGGGTTCAACCAGGACGATTCGGATGTGGTCGAGGGGGTTGGACATGGTGGTCTCCAAAAAAACTGTGTCGTACCTCGGTCATGGCGTCTAATAATTGTGCGATGTCGTCGTCGGTGTGGGTTGCCATGACAGAGAGGCGCAGACGGCTTTGGCCTTCGGGTACAGTGGGGGGGCGTATGCCGTAGAGATAGATGCCGCGGTTGTAGAGGTATTCGGATATTTCTACGGTTTTCTGGGCGTCGCCAACGAGTATGGGTATGATATGGGTTTGGGATTGGGGGTCGAAGCCGAGGGTTTGAAGACGCTGGCTGATGGTTGTGGTGTTGTGCCACAGGCGTTGGCGCAAGCTGGCGTCGCGTTGGATGAGGTCGAGTGCCGCGGTGGTGGATGCACATGCGTCGGGCGGCATGGCAGTGGTGTAGATGTACGCTGCTGAGCGGTTGCGAATGAGGTCGATGAGGTCGCGGCTGCCACAGATAAAACCGCCTGATGCGCCGAGGGCTTTGCTGCCGGAGGTCATGAGGATGTCGATGGCTTCGGGGGAGAGGCCAAAGTGTTCGAAGGTACCGCGTCCATTGGGTCCAAGTACGCCGGTTGCGTGGGCGTCATCGACCATGAGGATGGCGTTGTATTGT
>JAGWBW010000318.1:6121-6893 GCA_021295695.1 Candidatus Latescibacterota bacterium | reverse complement strand
TCCACCGCCTCATAACCGGGGATTCGCTCAACTACACCATCTCCTCTGGCACCGAACGCTTCGTCTCTGCATCCCTGAAAAATTACGACCTCATCGACATATGGTGGGTCAATGTCCTGCGCACAAATATCCTCAGCCCAACAATGACCCTCGCACTCATCCTCGGCGTAATCTGCCTCATACTCATCGCCATCTACGCCGCGCGGCAAGCCATGTATTGTGAAAAAAAGTCAGAATCAGGATGGGCAGGATGAAAGGATGAACAGGATGAGAATCAAAAGCAAAAACCACCGGATCGCGGCTTACACCCTGCCGCGATGACAGCACAATTATATTGTACGGCACTTGACGCAGCGACTGATTTACTATATAGATACAATCAATTGGGATCGGCACGGTGACAAGAAAATTACCGCGCCAGATACCGCACGACGACCCGGTCTTACTTTGGTACCTTCAGCCCACTCAGCGAATCCATTCTCGCGCAACAACCTCAAACATGGATATAAACTATGCCCCCTCGCCGTTCTTCTCAAACAAAACCCCCTTCTACCCTCACCAACCTCCTATCCCGTCCCTGGGTACCCATTGTATTCTTCGCCCTGCTCACCACCGGCTATTTCTATCACATCCTCATCACGGGCGACGTGATCTACGGCAGTGACACCGGCGCAGAATTTCACAGAGGCAACGAACCCTTTGCAGAAGCCCTGAACAAATTGCCGCCAAAAAACTGGAGTCGATTCATGGGCGGCACCCCGGAATCAGCCGC
>JAGWBW010000318.1:5328-5714 GCA_021295695.1 Candidatus Latescibacterota bacterium | reverse complement strand
CGAAACACAAAAACCGCCCTCTATCAAACCCTCCTATCAGCAGGCGCGATCTGCCTGGGCCTTGCCATAGGTGCAGAAGGCGTCATCCCACAATATTGGAACACAACAACATCGTCAAAACGCGCCGCCACCGAACAAACATCCGACGATGGCTACGAATTTGCCTCATCCTGGTCGCTTCACCCCGAAGAAATATTCGCCCTCGTCATCCCCGAATTTGTCGGCTTTGACACAAACACAACACCCCACAAATACTGGGGACGCAACGCCTTCAAAATCAACTCGGAATACGTCGGCATCGTCCCCCTCTTCTTCGCCATCCTCGCCCTCTCGCGCATACGAAAAAAGAACCACATCGCATTCCTCCTCGGCCTCTTCATACTCGC
>JAGWBW010000318.1:2223-5171 GCA_021295695.1 Candidatus Latescibacterota bacterium | reverse complement strand
GCATCGCAGGCGGAATATGCACCGCAATCCTCCTCCTATTCGCCTTTGCTCCTACTACACTCCTATCCCTGTGGCAAAACATCGTCTGGACGGACATATCCGCATGGCAAGAGATTATAGTACAAACCAGAGATACATCCCTCACCCGTCAGCAAATCGCACAGGCGAACCTCCCCCTCGCAGGACAGGGCGCGCTACTCGCCGCACTCTTCGTCGGCACACTCACCGTCATCTCGTATCTCCGCGCACAAAACAAACTCCAAATCCACACCTTTGCCCTCATCCTCCTCACCGTCATCCTCATCGACACCTGGCGCATCGACAAAATATTCCTCAACTACGTCAACCCCAACCGCGTTCCCCCTCGCGAGCGCGTCAACGCCGACGCCGTTGCCTTCCTCAAACGCGACAATACCCTCTTCCGCGTACTCGCCCTGCCCGATCACAACCAGATGCCCTTGCCCGGCATAGACCTCGTAACTGGATTTAACGACTTTGCCATCAGACGCTACGACCACATCCTCAAATCCGATGCACTCTACAACCCCAATCCCGCGATCCGCAACCTCCTCAACACCAAATACATCGTCGCCCCATCTGAACTGGGTGACCCATATCTCCAAAAAATTGCCGGACGCCAGGGACTGCACATCTACCGCAACCCCGGCGCGCTACCCTGGTTTTATCTCGCACCCCAATACGAAATCATCCCCGATGAAAACCAGATCCTCCAAAAACTGAGCAACCCCAATACCAACCCCATGCAAACCGCGATAGTCGAAGAAAACCCCGGCATCACCTCCACCCCCAACGCCAGCGAAACAGACAGCGTTAAACGCCTTGAATACAACGAACACCAGGGCTATCTCAAACTCAGCACAACAGCCTCCGGACCCCGCATCCTCGTCATCTCGCAAAACCACCACCCCAACTGGACTGCCACCGTCAACGGACAACCCAAACCCCTCATTCGCGCCAACTACCTCTGGACCGCAGTCGCACTTGAACCCGGCGAACACATCGTCGAACTCACCTACCGCGACCCCATCGTAGCCACCACGCGATGGATCACACTCGGCGGCATTATCATCCTCATCGCTGCAATCGCGCTATACCTATACAATGAAAAAACCCACAACACCAACTGAAGCACCCGCCATCCAGCGCATTGCCCGCGGCGCGATCCAAACCTTCGGCAGCACCTACCCCGCGCGCCTCATCAACTTCGCGGTCCTCCTCCTGCTCTTTCAGATCCTCGTACCCGAAGACTTTGGCGCCATCGCAACAGCCTATTCCATACTCGCCCTTGTCATCGCCATCCGAGACCTCGGACTGCACTACGCCCTCTTGCACGAACACGACAATGTCCACGAACTCGCCCCCACGCACTTTGTACTCAGCGTTAGCCTGGGCAGCATCAGCACAATCCTCGCCCTGTTCATCGCCCTCTATTCCGAACACCTCTTTGAACTCACCCGCACGTTCAACACCTACATCACAGACACCCAGGCACAGCAAAACTACCCCAAAGTCGCCATAGCCCTATGCATACTGGGCGCATTTGACCTCTTCCGAACAGCCGCCCTCACCGCCGAAACCCAACTCCAGCGCGACCTCGAATTTGGACGCCTCGCCTTTGCACATGCAGGAGGAACCATCCTCGCAGCCCTCGTCGGCCTCACCGTTGCCTACCTCGGATACGGCAAATGGGCACTCATCCTCGGATTTTTCCCATACAGCGTCACCTATATCCTCTTCTATTGCACCGTCGTCTGGCTCCGCCATCCCCCTCCCCTGAACCAGATACACACCTTCAACGCACAAGCCGCGCGGCGCATGATCCGCTACGGCATCTGGTTCTGGATCGGTGGCATACCCAAAATTTTCATTCAACACTACGACAAACTCATCATCAGCCTGTTCTTCACCTTGAGCCTGCGCGGAATATACGACGCCGCACACAGTTTTGCACAGATACCCACCGGGGCCATCACCATGGTCATGGTACGCATCACTGCCACAGTGTACGCGCGCTACCAGAACAACCGCGACCAACTCTCCGCAGCATACCGCCGAACCACGCGCCTCATCCTCCGCACCACAGTCCCCATCTCTCTCGTACTCGCACTCGAAGCCAACCGATGGATACACATCTTCAAACCCGACTGGGCGCCCGCAGCTCCCCTCCTCCAATGGCTCATCATCTACTCCCTCTGCCGTCCCATACTCGACGACGTACACCCAAAAGCATTGCAAAATTCTCTGCGGCGCAAGCCCTCATCCTCCTCATCCTCGCCCCCTATCTCGCCCATCACCTGGATGCGATAGGCATTGCCATAAGTATGAACGCCATCGCCATTGTCGGCCTCATCTTCGCTCTCATCCTCGTTCGCACATATATCGATATCCCCATCGCCAAAACTTATGCCCCCCCGCTCATCGCTGCAGCCATAGGCACCGGCATGCACTTTGCCTTTGCCCAATGGCTCAACACATTGCCAATCCCAATAGGCGTCCTCGCAGGCAGCGCGATCTTTATCACGGGTTATGCCACGGGCCTCCTCATCGTTGAACGCAAAACACTCATCGGCGAAATTAAAACTGTCATCCGCGCCATCAAATCAGGATCAGGATGGGCAGGATGAAAGGATGGACAGGATAAGAGTCAAAATCAAAACCTTTCAGGATCGGGATAGGCAAAGCCTGCACTGGAATGATTCTATCCAGTGATGAAAATCAAAAGCAAAAACCTCTGGATCGCGGCTTACACCATGCCGCGATGACGGCTTTCATGTTGTTTTGCTGATAGCTGATAGCTTGTTTCACATTGACATTTATCCCCATTTCCATTATTATTCTAAAAATAATTATTATTGAAAGAATAATAATGAAATTCTACAACAGAGAAACAGAACTCGCACTCCTGCGAGAACTCACCGAAAGATCAA
>JAGWBW010000318.1:0-1979 GCA_021295695.1 Candidatus Latescibacterota bacterium | reverse complement strand
AACCCGCCATCTATTCCATCCTCCAGGACGTGTGGGACACATGGCACAAACAATCCAGCATCCATCTCATCGCCATAGGCTCTGTCGTCGGTCTGATGAAAAAAGTCTTCCAGGACGCCAAAGAACCCCTCTACGGTCGCCTCACCCGAGAAATAGATCTCAGCCCTTTACCCATCGACGCCATCTATCAAATCGCCACAGACCTCGGCTTTCAATCGCCCACAGACATCCTGACCCTATACGGCATCTTTGGCGGCATGCCCCGGTATTACGAAATCATGGAAAGCATGGGCCTGGGCGGCAGCGCCATCCCCCACATTCTCCATCGCGCACTATTCACCCCCTTTGCCCCCTTTCGCAATGAAATGCGCGACATCATCCTCTCTGAATTTGGAAACACAGCCCACACCTATTTGGCAATCCTTGAAGCCATCGCCACCGGCAAAACCCGCCGATCTGAAATCGCAGGTCCCGTTGGCCTACCAGCCACGAGCCTGTCCAAATACCTGCGCGAATTATCCGACCTGTTCGACCTCATCGAACGCGAAGTACCCATCACCGAGCAATCCTGGAAAACAAAAAAAAGCCGCTATAAAATCCGCGACCCCTTTATCACATTCTGGATGCGATTTATCTATCGACAATTGAGCATCTACGAATCGGGCAATTTCCCCTATTTTCTCAATCGCCTCAATACCTCCGTTTCGGAATTCATGGGCTTTGCCTTTGAAAATATCACGCGAGAACTCTTAATCCAACTCAACCACCAAAACGCCGCACCCTTCTACTTTCACCGAATCGGACGCTGGTGGGACAGACAAAGCGAAATAGACCTCGTCGCCCTCAACCCCGAAACTCGACAAACCCTCTTTGTCGAATGCAAATGGACATCTAACCCCGTTGGCATAGACGTCCTGCAAACCCTCAAACACCGCGCACAAAAGCTCCCAACCTCAGACGCTTTCTACCTCATCACCTCAAAATCCGGATTTACCGACCCCCTCAAAAACCTCCGCGATCCGCACCTCTACCTTTGGGACCCAAACGACATCGCGACATTGATTTATAAACAAAAAAAGGGGCATATGCCCTAACTTGAAAAACGGATTCATACAGTAGCCTCTGAAGATCTTTCGCGCTCCAAAAGCTGTAAACACAACGCACGTATCTGTTCCAACTCGTGTAAAAATTCGCGCTGCGCTTCTTCAGCGGGCAAACTCTCAAATAAATCTGGCAACTGCACCCCGCGGCTCATAACAATATTGGCTTCCCGACTTTGAAGATGCTTACGAACATAGAGACAGTTATCCGCGTGATAGAAACGCTGAATCGCCTCAGAAGGACCCAAAGCACCACTATGCAAGGACTGCACAAGTCCCAGATTCAAAAATGCAAACAAGGCCAATCCAGACTCCCCATTGGAATCTGAAAGAAGAATGCGATGATGTGCTTTCATAAATTCACCGAAAAGAATTTTACACCTGCAACCTGACCCGATTCGTGTTCAAAATAATGAACCTCGCCAGAATTTCCTTTTTTTATTACCTTTTGCCATCTTCCCGCATGTAAATCTCTCAATACACGCATAACGGAACGATTGCGAACTGGATATTTAACTGTTCCACCTCGAATGGGGCTCCATCCCAAAGGCACTGATCCAGATGCATAGACATTTGGATAGAGATAGAGCGGCATTCAAATGACCTCATCCACGAACCAATATATCAAAATATCTTTTACAAAAATACATCTATAATGCATATATATCAAGCCTATCTCAGTCTTTTTTTTCATAGCTTGACCTTTCCCCCTCAAAACCCTATGTTTTTTCTTCATAATCTTATTTTTATCCGCCAAATCACGGACTGACAGCACATCCATGAAATCCCTCCTCGTCACTGGTTCCTCGGGCCTCATAGGCTCAGAAGTCTGCATCTATTTTGCCGAACAGGGATATATTGTCCACGGCATTGACAACA
>JAGWBW010000067.1 GCA_021295695.1 Candidatus Latescibacterota bacterium | reverse complement strand
TGCGTTTGCCGTGCTCCTCACTCAAGATCCGGTTCAGCAGGGTCGTCTTGCCGGAGCCGAGGAAGCCGGTGAGGATCGTAACAGGTATGTTTCGGGATGTGTCCATCTATTCCTCCTGTATGTTTCGGAATGTGTCCATCTATTCTCGGGGAGCAGCGGTGCGAGCACCGGAATCGCTACATCGAATCCCCACGTCATGCCGCATTGCCACACGCATCACAGGTTCCGAGCAACACCACCTCGTGTCCCGTCATCTGAAACCCGTCTGGAACCCTCGAGGCCCTCGACGCAACCGAAGAGGTCGAACGCGTGGTCGCAAATCGAGCAAAGAAAGTGATGGTGATGCTCGCGGTCCTTGGGCTCGTACCGAACGCCGCTGCCCAGCACCTCGACCGGCTCCAGCGTACCTTCGTCGACACCCCGTTGGAGCGCGCGGTATACCGTGGCGAGACCGACACTCTCTCCGCTTCCGCTCAGGCGGCTCCACAGTTCCCTGGCGGATAGGGGGCCGTCCGCTTCGCTAAGGGCTCGCAAGACGGTTAGCTGTTGTTTCGCTCTTTGCTGTTGTTTCGCTCTTTGCATAAAAAGATGATAATCGATTCTCACATTGTTGTCAAGACTTAATGGATAAAACCGTACACAACGGGTGCATCAACGACCCGAAATGACGGCAGATGGTTGAGAAAACAGATCAAACGCAGAAAGGACGATCAAACAACCGGCGGGGAACTGCCCTGAGGCGAGAGGAAAAACTGGTGGGGTATAATGTAGGGTTCCTCAGATAGGATAAATGGATCAATGGGTTGCGACAACTCATGTTGTTCAATCCAGTCAGGAATGCTTACAGTCGGTGAGATTTCTTTTACAACCGCTGAAGCTGTTTCAAAAGGTCGAGATGATCTATTTGCGCCAAAGCAATCAATGGGCTTGCATTTGATACGATGGGCATATCATTCATAGCTCATCAGCCTGAAGTCGTTCGCGCTTCCATTCCTCCGCATTGAGATCAAAAAAAGCAATACCCAATTGAGATGCATGCTGAATAAATTCCCAGCGTGACATGTCCAATAATTGAGCCGCTTTGCCACTGGATATACTTCCTCGACGGTATAGCTCCAGAACAATCATTTCATGGGCCGTTTCTTGAATAGGCTGATTAAGTTCCTGCAATAGAACTGCCAGATCAGTATCAAGGGTTACTGTGACGAGTGACACAACAAACTCCCGATTTTCAAAGGGTTTGAAATAGCGCGTGATTTTTCAGCGCACGATCAAATGTAAGTGTTTTATCACATCCAGCTTGTATGCTTTCATGACCAAGTAGATAATCCGAAAAATCCCCTTTATTTTTTTTATAATCAGCCAGTGCTTTCTCCATCAGTGCTTTATTGTCAAAAGCGAATTGACGTGTTTGAAGTATTTTTTCAAGTGTGTCTGAAATCGTTGATCTGTCATAATTATATGCCGTTTCCAGAACCCAAACAAGTTCGCACATGCCCATGGATGTGATGAAAAAGGAGACGTTATCTGTCTCAATTTCGCGTGTTGCGATTCTCGATTGTTCAGGATCATCTTGCGTAAGATAACGAACGAGTACATTGGTATCCAAGCCCATCATTGATTTTTACTACCTCGCAAACGAATAGTCTGTTTCATATTCTCAATAGAGACCGGCTTAGAGGGGGGGGGCAAAATACCTTTCAAATCTCGGACATCTCGCAGATTTGATTTTATGACCACATCTCCATTGTTTTGAATAACAATATTCAATCGGTCTCCTGGATGGAGATGTAGATACTCCAGTACTTCTTTGGGCAAAAGCAGGTGACCATCTTCTTTGAGCATTGTTTCAGCCATAGTGAAACTCCTCCGTTTCTGCTGCAAAATTTGCTTTTCTTTCATCATTTCGGCAAGCGTGAGACTGTATTTCTTCTGAGAAGAAAATTTAAGGGACTGACCTCTGAAAGTCAATCAATGTTCCTATTCATTTACAAATATTTACAAGGAACCCAATCGCCCTTCACGATGTTTAATATCATAAACCGTTACTGCGCCGTACAAAAAGGAGTGAACCAATGCACACCAGATGGTTTTTCCTCTTCGCTTTGTTCCTTACTGCCTGTATAGGTCCGTTGGATCCAAACAATTCCGAATACATTGAAATACGAGAAGTAACCGTTGGTCCTGCCCTGGCCAGATGTTACGGCGTTGGCGAACAGACCTGCATGATAGTTGACGGCTCATTATTCTACGACAGCATAGAAGGCTTCAACTTCGAAGCGGGCTACAACTATCGTCTGCGAATCGGCAAATACGACCCCTATAATGGAGAAGAACCCCCGCAGGATGCTGGCCAGTACAATTATCGCCTGCTGGAACAAATAGAAAAAACCCGCGCCCCATCCACTCCTGCAACCTTAACTGTGGGACCGACGCGGGTAAAATGCGCGCAAATCGACGACTTTTGCCTGCTGATCAACGGTGCGCCAATCGACGATATCATCACCAACTTTGATTACGAAGCCGGGTATCACTATACTCTCAATGCAAACCAATATAGCGATGGCCGATACGTATTGACTGAAATAGTCTCAAAAACCGAAGTGACGGGCACAGAAGAAGAAATAACCGTAGGACCACACAGAACCCCATGCGACGACAACGCCTCCGTGTACTGCAACGTCGTCAATGGCGAAGCCTTCCGCAGTGAAATCGTGAACTTCCAGCCCCGGCACAACTACAGCTACCGTCTGCGAGCCGAACGATTCAACATGTTTACCAGCAGCACAACCCCGCCGTCATCCAACATCCCTACCTACGGCTATCGCTGGCTGGAAACACTTGAGCAAAGCACCAATAATTGATTTGCGTCTGAGAAGTCTTCTGAGAACTATTAGATCATATCAGTGAATTTGCGGAATAGCGGTACATATCTTTCACATAACCGCTCATTCATCGCTCAAAATATACACTTTTTCCGCCGACATTTGTGCTCCTTCACCTCCGCCTCAACAGACAATCCACAAATTCAAGTTGTGAATAAGATCGCAATACTGCATATTGAAAACATAATGAGGTGCCTGAGTTTCTGACAAGTCCCTTTTATCGCGTAATTTCGTGATAATTTCATTTTCTGGCCTGATATTTGCTTGGGTTCTGACTGTTGCGTTTGTCCAAAATACGACCAACTCTCAGACCAAGGCATCTCACATGGCTGAATTTGATACGGTTTCCAAACACTTGATTCAGAAATATCCGGAAGACTTTGCCGGTTGCAGTTATTGACACAGAACAACTCACGATTGAAACACACCAGACCGATAGCCTGATTCGCGTGCGTATTGATAACGAAGAGGTATTGGTTCACAACGAGTTTCAAACCACCGACAGCACCAATCCGCCCATGCCGCGCCGCATGGCTGGCTATATTGGACATGCTATTCGGCAACACGGCCTGCCGATATATTCTAACGTGATTTACCTGCGTCCCGATGCAGGGCGGCGCGATCCCGGATATTATATCCAGAAGCGTCCCGGCTACCCAATCGCGATTCATTACAGGGTGATCAGGCTGATCGAGATAGAAGGCGAGCGTGTCCTCAATGCCGGGCAATCGGGTCTGATTCCTTTCACGCCATTGATGAAGTCCCCTGAAGGAATGGCCTCGGATGCGTGGTTGCATCAGTGTATTCACACGGCTCGAACGCGCCCCATCGCCCGATCATATAGGGCGGATTATCTCGCTGGCATGGTGGCTTTGAGCGAGTTGGTATATGAGTCTGAAGTCATTTCTGGTATTATTTTTAAGGAGGGTATCATGGACCTCATCCGCGAATCATCACTTTTTCAATCCCTTACTCAACAAAGCAGAGAGGAAGCCAGAGAGGAGGGCCTGGAGGAGGGCATTGAGCAGGGGGTCAGGCAACGTGCCATTGAAGATATTCTCGAAGTGTTGGAGATTCGATTTGACCTGAGCGAAGCGCACCCTCTATCCACACGTATTACCGCCATCGACGATTTGCAACATCTCAAGCAACTGCACCGTGCGGCAATACAGGTGCCCAATATCGAGGCATTTCAGCGCGTGCTATATGCGTGATATGATTTTCCATAAGCCTGACGAAATATTGGAACACCACGTAACATCAGTCAGTAAGATGAACTACGAAAACGCCTGACCCAAGTTTTTGCGATGTAAAATAAACCAGATCACAATCGGTGCGCCAATCAAGGACGTCACTGCATTCAGCGGCAAAACAAATTGACTCCCCGGCAAATGGGCAATCAGATCGGATAGCAGTGCCAGCGTTGCCCCCAGGCAAGTGACCGCAGGCATAAGCACGCGGTGATCTGACGTATGCAACAGACTGCGACAAAGATGGGGCACAGCCAGACCCAAAAACGCAATCGGACCGCAAAAAGCAGTCGTCGCACCTGCCAGAATCGATGCACTGATTAAAATCCATAATCGAATGCGCTTGACATTCAGACCCATACTGCGCGCATAATTTTCTCCCAGCAACAGCGCATTGAGCGGTTTAATACATAAAAACGCCAGCAAAAGCCCAAAAAAAATAGCAGAAATGAGCACGGGCATCTGCCGCCAGGTCACACTCCCAAAACTGCCAAAAGTCCACAAAATATACGACTGGATTTGTTCGGGAACGCTAAAATAAATCAAAATACTGACAAAAGCCCCGGTCGCATACCCAAACATCAGACCCAAAATCAGCAACGTCATCACACTCTGCACACTGCGAGACACCAACAACACGCACCCCAGCACAGTGGCAGCACCTATAATAGCCGCAACAGCCAAACTCAAATCGCCCAGAAAACCCATCCCCGCGATAAGCACACTGCCGACCGCACCCACCGTCAGCACCACAATAGCAACGCCGAGACTCGCGCCAGCACTGATACCCAGCACAAAAGGATCTGCCAGCGGATTGCGAAAAAGCGTTTGCATCTGCAACCCACTCACAGAAAGCGCCGCACCTGCCAGCACAGCGGTAATCGCCTTGGGCAGTCGAATCGTATGAACAATAATCGCCCATGCCGGAGAAGACACTTCTTCGCCCGTAAGAATGCCAAACAAACCCGCCAATGGAATATGAACCGACCCCAGCGACAAACTCAAACCAAACGCGACCAGAAGCAGCAAAAATAACCCCAGCATAATAACCGCATGCCGCGGTCCCCCCTGCGCTTCATCCTTGTATTGAGCTTCCATCCCGACCATCCTTTTATCCGTGTTCACCTTTCAGTGCCACAATCAAATCGGCAATCGAATCGCATTCCCGAGCCACGCCACCGTGCTCAACACACCAGACATCACCTTCCCCAATATCGACACACCACTCAGCCCCCGCATCTCCCACTCGAAACCCGGCTCTCTCCAGCGCGCGCTTTGTCCAATACGCGCGTCGCCCCTCCCCAGAAACAGCAACTGAGATGCGACCGCGTTGTGCATTGAGCTTAAACGCACCCGTATCCGCGTCAAAACGCACGCCATCACTCTGAAACGCGCCTTCAAATGCACCATTGAGAATTAAATCCTCGGGCGCACCGGTCTGCAACCCACCCTCAAACGGCAAAAGATAGATGCGATCTGCACAGCGCAGTGCCAGATCCAAATCGTGCGTTGAAAGCAGAATCGCCTTACCCGTAGAATGTGCCAGATCTTGCAACAAAGCCATAATCTCAGCGCGACGGGGCAAATCGAGAAAAGCCGTCGGTTCATCCAGAATCATAAGATCGGGTTGCTGCGCTAGCGCGCGTGCAATCATCACCTTTTGACGCTCGCCATCGCTGAGTTCTGCCACATTGCGATATGCCAAATCCTCAGCGCGAGCCGCCCGGATAGCCCATGAAACAACCCGTTCATCTTCATCTGTAAAGCGCCCGATCCAATCCGTATGGGGATATCGCCCCAGACCGACCAAATCGCGCACAGCCATAATACCAACACCAATGCGATCCGTAAGCACCACACTAATCACCTGGGCAACCTCTATAGCAGACATATCCGCGATATCTCGACCCATAAGATAAACCTGCCCATCGAGCGGCGGCTGCATTCCCACAAGCGTGCGAATAAGCGTGGATTTGCCCGCGCCATTGGGACCCAGCAAACACACAAATTCACCGCGATGGAGCGACACATCTATATCGCGAGCCACAACGCGAGGCGGATGGCGGCCGTGTTTATAACCCACAGCGAGATTTTGTGTTTTGAGAATCGACACCAGTCACCTCTGTCAAATCATTTCAAAAGCCCAAGACGCTCAAGATCGGTTTCACCCCACTGAACTTGTCGCTCAATGATTGACTTGAGCGTACCGACAGCAAAGGTCTGATTCATATTGTGGAGATGAATAGTCGTCATTCTCCCATCCGGGTGAACAAAAAAACGGGTCGCGCCTTTTCTTCTGTATTCACGAAACCCGTCTCTATTTAATGCTCGTATCAATCTACGTGCTGTCAGTGAACGAAGCCTGCTGTAATCAATCGCCATATTAAATAGCTACAGTAACCAGAGGAACATCGCTAACCTGAATCTGCGAAGATGGTTCAGAAGGGATCTCTTCTCCATTCTCCAGCAGGTACGCAACGAGAAGATCAACAGCGTTTTCTAAATTCTCCAACGCCTCTTTCTCAGTATATCCCCAACTCGCAGCCCCTCTATGTTCCAACGCGGGAATATAAGCTCTCCAGACCGCTTTCGCATCCGGCTCATCGGGCCACTTGTCTTTCTCCAGGACAGCCTTAAATAAATATGTTTTCATATATTTTCTCCTCAGAATAGTACGAAAAAAATAAGGGTGTGACCTCAGAAAGTCAATAAAACCGCCAGACCTGTCGCGAGCAAACAATTAACAATCACAAAAACACACATACGGCGCATATCCCCGGGCTGACCGCCCTCGGGATCATCCCCATCGCCCAACCACACATCTGTAATCTGCATTCCCCCCTGCCAAACAGGACCGACCAATCGCCTCTGCAAAGCACCGGCAGCTGTAGCTTCGCTCCACCCGGAATTTGGTCCCGGAACAAGCGCGTGTTGCCGCCACCCGATAAGCAGTGCCTTGCGCGCGGAACAACCGGGCATAAAAAACGCCAGCAGCACCATCCCCAAATACGTCAAACGCGCGGGAATAAAATTGAGCACATCGTCCAGCCGCGCCCCACACCAGCCAAAATAGCGGTATTGCGGCGTCTTAAACCCCACCATAGAATCCATCGTACTCACCACCTTAAAAAGCACAACACCCGGCAACCCCAGTATAGCGTACCAAAAAATCGGCGAAACAAAACCATCTACAGCATTCTCGCTCAAACTCTCCATACCCGCACGTCGGCAAGCCGCAAAATCCATCACATCCGTATCGCGTCCCACAAGCATCGACGCAGCCTCCCTCGCACGCTCCAGATCATTAGCGTGATCAATCGCCAACCCGTGCTTGCACAAATCTTTGAGCGCAAGCATAGAGTACAAAACAAAAACCTGAAAAATCCAACCCACCTCAGATTGGACATAATGCAACACACAAGCCAATACACAAACAACACCCACCCAAAACACAGACAACAATAAAAACAGAAAACACCCACCTGCATAACCATCCAAACGCAGACCGCGAAGCATTCGCTCAAAAAAAGACAGCGTCGCACCCATCAAACGAATGGGATGCAACGCATAAACCGGATCGCCAAAAAGACCATCCAAAACAACCGCACAAAGGAGCAAAACCGGATCTGGAGCAAGTATTGTCACGTCCATTTCAAACGCCATCCAAGCGCGAATGCATCGTAAACGACCTCCAAAAATGCGTTTTCATCCACGCGCAACTGCTCGTAACACGCCAACCAAACATCTGACCTCGCCGCCAGCGAAGTCGCCAATACCGCTGCCTGCTGTCGCAACACCGAATCGGCCATTGCATGTGAAAACGTCCCATACCGCACGCGATCCCAAACCGCTGCAAATGCATACGCTGCCGCCGAAACGCTCGGTTCGTAAACAACAGACTTGAGATTCTTCTTCAACAACGCAAAATCATCCGCTTTCAGCCGTTTCTCCATCGCCTGCAAAAATCGATCCTCCCTAAATCCAAACCGCCTCAACGCATGAAAAACACTTCGCGTATAAGACCCTTCCAAACCGTTTTGCCATCGCAGCGCCTCCAGCGTGGCCCTGCGCACAGACTTACCGATCAACTCGCCCAATTTTGCGTGATGCCCCGCGTTGGTCTTAGGCACCCTCATCTTATCCAGAGGCGCAACAATACAGTATTGATCTGTACCCGTACCCGTTGCGAGATCAGAAGAATACCGACTCGAAATAGCGAGATCTCGAAGCGCGGCAGACTTCCCCTCGGTCATCGTCACCACCGCCCGCGCCATCGCCCCTGGCGTAAGCGGCCAATTGATAAACACCATCGCATTGATCGTACCCTCATAGAGATGGCACCATCCAGCATCCTCTTCGTGCCAACTCGCCTCATCGCCCGCACACCCCGCATTGCCCTCAACACCCGCGGTAACAACTGCACACACGCGCAATTCGGCATGCGTATCCACAACGCGAGCCGCATAATTCATATTCGCAGCCGTACCCATCAACGCGACTGCGTCCGGCGGCAAGCCGCGTTCTGTGCAGACATGGCGATGATACCCCACCTCGCCGAGTTGTTTAATCAACGCAAAACGCGCATCGTGCCCATTGCCCTCACAACTCTGGTGATTCACCAGATACCGGACGTCCTCGCATAAACCACCGAAATATGCCGACGTACTCAGCACCTGATGCGGCACCAGCAATTCCGCGACCAGAAAACGACCATCGCGCTTCAAATCGTAATATTCATGTTGATCGATAAACTCATCCATCTCAAAAATCAATCCCGGGTTGAGCAACAATATTTTGGTCACTAAACGGATGCTTAATCTCGCGCATCTCGGTCACCATATCGGCAAAATCTACCAACTCATCTGGCGCGTCCCGTCCCGTAATAATCACATGCAACATCTCGGGCTTATGCTCTCGCAACCACGCCACCACCTCGGTTGCATCCAGCCAGCCAAAAGCCATCAAATACGTAAACTCATCCAGAATAAACAGATCGTAATTCCCGCTAACAATCCGCTCCTGCGCCACTTCCCAACCGCGCAATGCCCGAGCCTGTGTCTCATCGATATCCTTACTCGTCCACGTCCACCCATCGCCCGTACCAATCCAATCGATCTCCATGCGCCTGGCCGCGCGAATCTCGCCAAAATTGGCATTCTCATGCTTCAAAAACTGAATCACGCCCACGCGCATCTTGCGCCCCCATGCGCGGGTCATCACCCCCAGCGCAGCCGTGGTCTTACCCTTCCCATTTCCAGTATTCACCATCACCAGACCCTTTTTCACATGCCGCTTGCGTTCTGTCTCTTTCCTGGCACTCATAGAAACCTCTCTAACGCAAATAAAGGCTTTTTATTCACCTTCAAATTCCGAAACAAAAATCAGAAAATCGGGAAAATCAACCGAACCGTTGCCACTCAAATCGAACCTGACATCGCTCTCTATTTTTCCAAACGCGGAAGCAAAAGCCAAAAAATCGCTAAAATCAACCACACAATCGCCATTAAAATCAGCCACACTGCCCACAAATGCAATACCCGCAGGCGGCAGCCCCGTACTGATCGGACCAGCCACCAACTCATCCGTCTTCACATCATAGACCTTCACACCAGCAGATGCCGGATCGACAAAACTCCCGCCATCCAAAACGTACAACCGTCCGCCAAACACCCCCAGGCTCGGAACAAATCCACCTGAAAGACCATCCAAAGGTGACGACACAGACTGCATTCCCAAACCGAACCGTTTGACAGCATTGACAAAACTCGCATCCAGAACAACGACATATCCCTCATCATCCGACACCATCGCCAGAGAACTCAGATTGCCGCCCAGCGCCATCTCGCCAAGAACAACGCCCTCGCTCCTCAAATCTGCCAGATCAATCACCTCAATCCCGCCATCCGTCAGATCACCAAACGTATTGACCGCGCTCAAAAACCACTTACTCCCCCGCTGCACTGCGCCCGCGGGGTTCTTACTCGCCATCACAATCCCCTGCACACCCGCTGTATTTACATCCACATCCACCACCTGATCCGTCATCACATCAACCACCGCAATCACCGAAACACCCGTCGGCACAAATCCATTATCTCGATCCAACCGTTGACACGCAACAAACAAATGATCGCCATACAACGCGAGTTGAGACACTTCGGGCAAACCATCCGCATCCGCAAAACCCAATAAATCCACCGCACCCAACGAATCGCCCGTAACGGGATTTACAATCAACAATTGCGTGCGCTCATACCGCGAAATATACGCTTTCTCCTCACTGACAAAAGCCATATCGTGCGGATTTGAACCATTGCCCGTCGAATACTGCGTCAATGGCGTCTTCAGATCACTGCGACTTAAAACAATCACATTATCCTGTCCCAAACGATTGAGAATATACACCTTATCCCGATACGTCCGCACCACCGCATCCGAGTGAATAGTCAAATGATCACGCGTTGCCGTATTTGTATTGAGATCCAAACTCGAAAAACTACCACTGCTATAATCCGTCGTCGTAATAACCGCCTGATTTGCTGATACGCCAAAAGCAAAAAACACAAGCATCCACAGATGCACGCAGATATACACAGATAAATTCATGAAACTCTCCTCTCTTAAAAAAACCGTCTGAATCAGGATTTTCAGGATTAAAGGATATCTCTCTTCCACTACCCTCACTTCACACTTCTTAGCCCCCGCTTCTCATCTGCGCCCATCTGCGTTCAGGCTCAAATTACTCGCCTTCATTCTGCGGATCATTTACGCTTAATCCGCATTCACACGCACAAAAACCGCGCGTCCCGGCAGCGGATAACCCCAGGTATCGGCGATTTGTGCCCCGGTTAAATTTTTTACCTCCAGTCCAATGTGAAACCGCAGCCCCGTATCTACCTTCACACCCGCATTGTGAACATGCCGCGATAATAGCGGGCGTCGATTCGCCTGATCGAGAAAATTGCCATCTTCAAACGCATAGTCGTAAAACGCAGTACAGCGTCCCAGGCGCATCGTCGCACGAACAAATAGCGCGTGGGGCGGGCGATTGGGCAAAATATTGCCATTCAAATGGGGAATCTCGGACTTATCTGTGGCTTTTTGATACGTGTAATTACCCGACAAATCGACCCGAGAACCAAAGCGTCTCTGCGCGGTCATTTCAACCCCATACACACGCGCCTTGCCAATATTGACCGGACGCGACGTAGCCTGTGACGTGTGAACAAACTGGATCAAATCCTCATAGCGATGATCAAAAAACGCGCCTTCCAAAGTGGTCGTCCCATCTGCATAACGCAGCCCTGCATCCCACGTAAGACCATACTCGGGCCTGAGATTGACATTGCCGACCACACCGCCGCGATCGCCAAAAAGCTCGTAAAAAGAAGGCACTCGAAATACACGCCCCGCATTGGCCTTAAACATCAGATGAGATGCCAGATCTAACCGCACACCCGAACGCAGACTGGTGAGACTGCGCGTATTGGCCGAATCGGGCGCGAGCGGCGAAAAATTAAAAGGATTGGCACCGGTAAACGAACTGTTTATCCGCCGTTGTTCCGCCCCAAAAGACCAGATACCGATCTCACCTGGCAGTGAAATATCCACACCCGTGCGCGCGGAAAAAATCCACCGCTGACTATCGAACAAATTGGCGATAGACCGGATGTGCGCTGTCGGCAAATAAGTCTCCCGGTGCAACCCAATCGCAGCCGCAATATCACAGCGCGAAAACAAAACCGTTTGCAAACGCCCCTGCCACCCATAAGTGCGCGTGAGATAATCGTTATCCTGGCGACCAATCCCGATTTCACCATCCAGATCGCGGAACCGCTCTTTGACATGCGTGACATAAAGCGATTGCCGCGTATTCACGCCCCGCAACAGAACGCGATCTTCATAAGCGACCTCCGTCATCGTCTGAAAAGCGTCCAAATGTGCATTCTGCGACTGATTATTGCTAATACCGGGCATGCCCTGATATTTCCAGTGCGCGGTCTCGTGGATGGATAAAATTCTATCCTCCCCAAAAGCGCGACGCCATTTGCCCAACAAATTGAAAGATCGATGATCGTTATTCTGACGCCTGCTCCAAACATCGTCACTGTCATTGTATTCAGTCCCATTGTCATCGAGAAATCCAAAATCGTTATCGCTATGTGCGTAATCAGCCACAACGAGAAACTCCGACAACCCAAACCCACCCGCAATCACCCCACTCAGTAACCGCGTATCAAAAGCACCCCACGATCCTCGAATCCCGTGAAACCATCGCCTCTGCGTCCGTCGCGTGCGCACATGCACCGTGCCACCCAGTCCATTGCCGCCAGCACCTGCACCGCGATACACCTCAATCTGCCCGACGTGAGCCAAAGGCAAATTGCTGAGATCTACCCCCCCACCAAAAGCGGTATTTAACAAAATTCCATCGAGATAAATCTCAACCTGATCCGCTGATGAACCCCGCAAAGAAAGCGTGCTAAAAGTACCCAACCCGCCCAGGCGTTTGACGTGTACGCCCGTAGCCTCAGCCAACACATCGGGCAAAGAAGTCTCCCTACCTTCAAAACTCTCGCGCGTAATAACAGTCGCATATGCCGGATTCCTGTGAATATCACTGGCTCCTATCGGATCGGCAATCACCGAAAACTCATTGAGGGGAAACGTCCTATGAGACAGCGCAATAAAAACCTCTGCTATTTCGTCCACGCGGACCGTGCGCCGCACCTCATCGTAAGCCACATGTGTCATGGCAAGCGTATAAGAACCGGGCATCAGATCAAAAAAAACAAAGCGCCCGCTCCCATCCGTCTGCGCCACAAAATCCGTATTGAGAACGCGAACACGCACACTTGCGATGGGCATTCGGGTCTCTGCATCGGTAACGCGACCAACAATCTGCGCTGCCCAAAGCGGCGTATTCGCACAGAGAATCAAAAAAATTAAAAAACGCATCATTTTCATAAGCTATGGATCGAGCTTTCGATAATACTTGAGTTGATGGTCTAACAACAAATCGGGATGTAGAATTTTAATAATATCAGCCAACACAACATCTGGCTCAATAAGCCCCGTTTCCCAATAATCATTGCCCCCGTGCGCATTGAGACGCGCATTGGCATTGAAAACACTCCCGGTCTCAAACGCCGCGAATTTTCTGTAACGCGCATCCTCGGCGACAACATCCTCTCGAGATCGCCACTCATTTCTCATCGTAATCCAGCAATCCGCATCGTGCGCCTTTTCGTAAACCGCTTCAAAATCGAGCGCCAAACTCTGCCGTGAATCATCATCTTCCCACAGATAATTTGCACCCGCGTCTCTGAGCAACTGCGCGGCATAAGTTTTTCCGCCAGACATAAACCAGGTCCCGCGCCAGAGAGACCCCACAACAACAGTGGGACGCTTATCCGCTGGCAAATTCTGGACCAACGCTCTGTGCACCTCATACCTCGCAACAATGCTATCAAATTGAGCTGATGCCAGTCTTTCTTTCTGAAAAAAAGCACCCACAAATTTGATCCACTCCACGCGCCCCAGCAACGAAGGTTCTGCATAAGCAGTATTCACCACAACGGGCACACCCGCTTCTTGAAGCGCGAGAAGGGCATTATCTTGCGCTTGCGAATCTGTAATAACGAGATCGGGTTGGAGCACCAGAACTTTTTCCAAATCAATAGACCTATCTCGCCCAACTTCTGTTACTTTGCCCGTTGCAAAGCGCCGGTTGACAGCCTCTGAACTCACGTATTTGATATTATCAATCCCAATCAGGCTGTGAACCTCACCGAGCTTTTCGATATGTGGCAAATGCGTCGTGGATGTCGCAATCACAGTCCGCACGGGAATTTCTATTCTCGGAACACCTTCATAGCCATCGGGCGACTCGTGCCCGCGCTGCACCAGGATATACTGAAACGTTTTTTTTATTCCATTCCCGGACACTGTTACAACCCTGTACGCATCGAAATAATCAACGCGAAAACCCTGTGCATATTGCAAAGACAACTGCGCCTGAGCAGGTATGGCCCAAACCGAAATACAACATATCATCCATATTTTTAGATTCAACACACACCTCGTTTTCCAAAAAAAATCCCCGATTTCCTTGTAGAAATCAGGGACATAGTTGTACGCGACAAAACCACAGGACCGAAGCGCACGCATTATCTCACCTTTTTCCCAATCCACGAGGAAATCAATAAGGTCTGCGATTCGGGCAGGTCTTCTGGCTTCTGGGTCTTGTGCTTCTCGCGCCTTCCCGGTTTTTTACCAGTGGCATAATGTGAGAAACATCCCCAGTTACAGCGGCGGGACCGCAACGGATTTTCACCGTTTTCCCTATACTGCAACCCGAATCCGAGAGTACAAATTTAATTTTTTACTATAACGCGACTTCCTCCACTGAAAGACCGCGATCTTTGAGATACGGCAAAAGACCTTTTTTGTTCACCGTTCGCAGTGCGCGAGCCGAAAGTTTGATACGCACAAAGCGACCGAGTTCGGGAACGTAAATGCGCTTGCTCTTCAAATTGGGTTTTTGCACCCGTTTGACTCTTCGTTTGGAGTGGGACACGTGATTGCCACTCAGCGGTCCCCTACCCGTAATACTACAACGTCTGGCCATGGAAAAATCCTCTTCTCAATATTTATCGCTATCTATCTTCCCGATACACCACATGCTTCCGCAGTATGGGATCGAACTTTTTCAATTCGAGGCGATCGGGATGATTCTGTCGATTTTTTTCCGTATGATAATAGTGGGAACTCTCTGTGCTTTTCATTCTAATGAGAATGCGGCTGCCCTGTCGCTTAGCCATCGCTACACCTCCAGTATCTTTTGTTTTTAAACCGCCAATACGCGGCGGGGCAAGAAATTGAAATATACAGTGTTACCTTTATAACATCAAGAAATTTGTATTACTTTTCAGTCACAGTCAAAATCCAGTTGGCAAAAACCGATCCTATTCGCTATCATACAGTTTTGCTTTCGCAAACATCCAGCAAAGGAGAGAACAATGGCCGAAGAAACAATCTTTAGCAAAATTATTCGACGCGAAATCAACGCAGACATCGTCTATCAAGACGACCTGGTAACCGCTTTTAGAGACATCAATCCCCAGGCACCCACCCACGTATTAATTATTCCAAATAAATTGATCCCCACAATCAACGACGTAACAAAAGAAGACGAACCCGCACTTGGACGCATGATAACTGTAGCGGCAAAAATCGCAACAGATGAGGGCATTTCAGAAGACGGGTATCGCCTCATCATCAACTGCAATCGCAACGGAGGCCAGGAAGTGTATCATATCCACATGCATCTGCTCGGCGGACGACCTTTGGGCAGGATGTTGGCGAGATAAAAATCATTGATCAGAGGGCGGAGGAACCGGATCGTACCCACCTCTGGCAAACGGATGGCAACGCAAAACACGTCGTATCACAAGAGAAAGAGCATACGCAAAGGAATGTTGGCGAAAAGCTTCATGCGCGTAGTGCGAACATGTGGGATGATAGCGGCATGGACTGGGCGCAATGGCAAAAAAGCGCATCAAAGGAGACAGCACATATTGATAGCCCTTGATAAGCACACGCGCTATCGTTGCCAACATCCTATCGAAGATTTTTATAGGATTGACCATTTTGCATTTTGAGGTAACGGAGAACAGAATGACGCTACCAGACATACAAAACTCACACGACAAACGCGGCATTGAAATCGACCAGGTCGGTGTATCCAATGTGCGCTATCCCTTGACCTTGCCGCTACGCGATAACGGCGAATTTCACACAGTGGCCAATCTATCCATGACCGTGAGCTTGCCCCACCATCAAAAAGGCACCCACATGTCGCGGTTTATGATTGCCCTGAATGAACAACACAAACACTTTACACCTGATAGCGTACACATCGTGCTCGAAGAAATGCTCGAATTATTGGAAGCTGAAGAAGCGTTTCTAAGCATGGCATTTCCCATTTTTTTAACCCGCAAAGCACCTATCACGGGCATTGAAGGCCTGCTGGACTACAACTGTGAATTTAAGGCAATGTTGACAAATGAAGGCCTGCAAGACAAACTGATCGGCGTGCGTGCCAACGTGGCAAGCCTCTGCCCGTGTAGCAAAGAAATCAGCGACTACGGCGCACACAATCAACGTTCCGAAATCACAATGGACGTGCGGCCTTATGAGGATGAATTTATCTGGTTTGAAGATCTGATCGACATTGGCGAATACCATGCCTCGTGTCAACTCTATCCCATTTTGAAACGCACAGATGAAAAATACGTAACCGAGCGCGCATATAACAACCCCAAATTTGTCGAAGACATCGTGCGCGATGTGGCCACAGACTTGCTGGCAATGATGGACGAAGAGCGCATCGCGTGGTTTTACGTATCGAGCAACAACTACGAAAGCATCCACAACCACGATGCTTATGCCAAAATTGAGCGCGGCGTGCGCGGTCCGCTATTGACACACCGCAAAGAAGCGGAAAATGCATTGGTGGTCTAAAAAGTATAAATTTTCCACAAAAAAAGGGCCTGTGAGTCTTCCTCATAGGCCCTTTTTATTATTCCTCACCCTATGCCGCTGTGGCAAGCGCGAGTTCGTGAATGCGCTTAACCATAGAGGCAAAGCCATTGGCGCGATTGAGACTGAGGTGTTTGGCGAGATCGAGCTTTTGAAAAATGCTGCGAATATCAGCCGTGAGAATTTCCCGAGCGGTCTTGCCCGAATACAGCGACAACAAAATAGCGACCAGACCCTTGACAATCTGGGCATCGCTATCTGCGCGAAATTCGATCACAGGGGGATCGCCATCTCGAACATCGGTTACGAGCCACACCTGGCTCACACACCCCTGTACGAGATTGGCATCAATTTTGTATTTCTCATCAAAAGACGGCAATTTGCGACCGAGTTCAATAATATATCGGTAGCGATCTTCCCAATCTGTGAGAATATCAAAATTTTGCATAATGCGATCAATCGTAATATCCATAAAAACTCTCACCTCAACACCCGCGCAATATCGCGCGCAAAGTAGGTCAAAATAAGATCTGCGCCCGCGCGTTTAATACTCATCAGAACCTCGTCTCGCACCCGATCTTCATCCAACCAGCCATTTGCGAAAGCAGCTTTGAGCATCGCGAACTCACCGCTGACATTGTACGCGGCAACCGGCACGCCAAACTCTGATTTGACCCGGTAAATGATATCCAGATAGGGCAATGCGGGTTTGATCATAACGATATCCGCGCCCTCCTCGATATCCAGAGCCACTTCGCGCATGGCCTCGTCGCCATTTGCCGGATCCATCTGATAGGACCGGCGATCGCCAAACTGCGGCGCGGACTCTGCCGCTTCGCGGAATGGACCGTAAAAACCCGAGCAGTATTTGGCAGAATATGCCATAATGGGTATATGGTCAAACCCCTGGGCATCCAGAGCAGAGCGAATAGCCCCAACTCGGCCATCCATCATATCGGAAGGCGCGACCATATCTACGCCCGCGCGCACATGAGAAAGAGATTCCTCAACGAGGAGATCAACCGTTTCATCATTATGCACATCGTTATCCACAATAACACCGCAATGCCCGTGGTCCGTATATTCGCATAAACACACATCCGTAATCACAAAGAGATCGGGCGTATGTTCTTTAATCGCAGATATCGCGCGCTGAATAATGCCATCATCGCAATAAGCCCCACTGCCTCGCGCATCCTTGTGATCGGGAATACCAAAAAGAATCACCGCGGGAATGCCCAGATCGGCAATTTCTCTACACGCCTCAACCGCGACATCTATCGACATCTGATGATTGCCCGGCATAGACCCGATTTCTTTTTTCACGCCTTTACCTGGACACACAAACAAAGGCATAATCAAATCGTCAACGCGCAGGTGATTCTCACGCACCATTCGGCGCGTGGTCTCGCTCCCGCGCAAACGGCGCATGCGGGTAATGGGAAAATTCATAAAAGTCTTTCTCCTACGCCAACTGCTTTATAGCAACCGTCCCCTCCGGCGCGGTGCGAACCTCATAGCCCGCATCAATAAGTTCCTGCCGCAGACGATCCGCAGTATCGTAATCTTTGGATATGCGGGCCTCATCAATCTGTTTGCAAATCGCTTCGCCGATATCTGTCTCATCCGATGATTCGGACGAATTGACATCCGCAATACCGAGCACGCTATTGATCTTGCCAAACACATCCAGCGCTTCGGACGGATCATCTACCTCTTGCCCCATCCAGTTATGCACCACAGCAAGTGCTGCACTAATATTGAGGTCGCTGGACAGAGCACTGAGAAAATCGGCAACAACGGGATGGTCACTCCCGACCTCCGTCGCATTGCCATTCGCCGCCTGAGCGAGTCCCTGCCCAAACTCGTGAAATTTTTGCACAGCACTGGCCGAATCTTGAACACCCTTTTTCGTAAAATTGGTCTGCGTGCGATAATGCGTCTTGATAAGCTCGTAACGCAAAACCGAAGGATGAACAGGACGCCCGGTCACCTTGCCCTCGAGCACATCGCGCACCGTAAAAAAATTGCCCTTGCTCTTGGACATCTTCTCGCCTTCAGCCATTAAATAGCGCGAGTGAATCCAGTACCTGGCAAAATGCAAATGCCCCGTCGCACAACGCGATTGGGCAATCTCGCATTCGTGGTGCGGAAAAATATTATCCTCGCCCCCCGTGTGAATATCGATAACCTCGCGCCGTAGCATCTTCATCGCCATAGCCGAACACTCGATATGCCAGCCCGGATACCCCTCACCCCAGGGAGAAGGCCATTTCATGATGTGAGATGGATCGGGTTTCCACAAAAAGAAATCGGCGGGATTGCGCTTAATCGCCTGGTGTTCCTCAAGCACGCGCCCACCCGAACCCACGATGAGTTGATCGAGATCATTGCCCGAAAGGCGACCGTATTCGGGGAAAGATTCAACGCTAAAATAAACCACACCATCATCGGCAATATAGGCGTGCCCCTTGTCCAAAAGCTTCTGAATCATCACCTGTATGGCATCGATATGCTCCGTGGGACGCGGCATATTGCGCGGATAATCGTGCGCCACTTTAATACCCAGCAAACGCGCATCTTCGACAAATGCATCCGTAAAATACTGCGCCACCTGATATGGATCATCGGGATTGAGAGCCACATCATCGGGCAACTTACCCGACTTCTTTTCCTCCTTGAGCTTGCGCGCAGCCACCGCAATTTTGTCTTCACCCGTCGCATCGGCCACATCGTCATCCGTCATATGCCCCACATCGGTAATATTCATCACATGGGTAACATTATAACCGGCCAATTCGAGAAAGCGACGAAGCACATCGGAAAACAAAAAAGACTTAAAATTGCCAATATGGGCAAAATCGTACACCGTTGGACCACAGGAATACATCGCCACATTTGGAGGATCGAGCGGCTCAAAAATTTCTTCGCGATTCGTCAGCGTATTGTAAAATCGAATATCCATGTGAGTTTAAAAATAAATTGGAACCATAGTTTTGTCAATTCTGAGGCCTTCTTCGACGCAGATGGATGAGATAAACCCCTATAACCGCGAGACCAATGCTCACCCACTGATGCACCGTGAGACCCATAAAAACCTCGGGCGTGAGGCGCACAAACTCGACAAAAAAGCGGGCAACAGCCATCAAAACGAGATAAAGACCAAAAACTCTACCGGGCCTGAGACGGTCGCGCAGAACCAATAGAATCCCGAAAATACAAACCATCTGAATCATCTCGTAAATCGGCGTCGGATGCACAAAATCGAGCGTGGGCACAAGGCCATTGGGATAAGCCATGCCCCAGGGCAACTCCGTGGGAATACCATAGCACCCATCGCCCGAAAGCTCACATCCCCCTCGCCCAAAAAAGTACCCCACCACAAGAGCTGGCGCAATAGCATCCACGGCAGGCCAATCGAGCGCGTTATACCGGCGAAGCCACAAAAGTACTGTCGCAGCCCCGCCTAAAAACCCGCCATACCAGGCCCAGCCCACAGAGGAAAAAATCGTGCCAAAAGGATCGGCTACAAAAGCGTGGGGATACTCAAAAATGTGAAAAATTTTACTCCCCACAATACCGCCAATCACAGCGGCAAACGCAATGCGGTCTGACAACGTGGGGTCAAGCCCCCGACGCCGAAACTCGCGCTTAAGTACCCATGACGCACAAAGCAAACCAACCGCGAGCATCACGCCATAAACGCCAATGCGAAACGGACCATATTCAAAGAGAATTGGAGACATAGTATTTGTCAGACCGCCTTCTTCTCGAGTAAAAACAAAAACTCCCGGTTCAGTTCCTCAGCATCTCTCAACCATTCATTCGTCCACTTCATCCCCGCCATCACATTCTTCTTGTAATTGAGCGCGACCACATCTATCAGCTTGCCATTGCGCCGCATCACATCGTTCAACGCCCTCGCAGTCGCCCGCCCGCCAGAACTGTACGACAGAATAATCCACCGCGCGCTCGTCGCCGCAATCAGATCCTCAATCGCCTCAACAGCAATAAAACGCCCCTCATCATTCCGTCGAAACTCCTCAAAAACAGACGCCGCCACAGTATCCGACGTATCCTTACGGCGACTGGCCTTCCCAAAAAGAGCCGGTTTATCCGCGCAAATCACACTCGTCCACACATGGTAATACGAAGCGTACCGCACGCGCGACGGCGGCATCTTCTCATTATTTGAACCATAGGGAGGATCGAAATACGCCAGATCAACAAATATACGGGGAACGAGATCAAAAATATCCCTCTTAAATACCCGATGTTCCCCCGATGATCGAAAAATACTCGGCACCTTCAGCATGAGCTTCTTATAAGAGCGCGGCGACCAGTCCTTCAGATAAGAAACAAAATGCCCCAAACTGCTATCCACGCGATCCAGTGCCAAAATCAGACTCGTAAGCGCCACCGCCTCATCAACCGAATCCAGCTTCAGCGCGTCAATCTCTCCTCGAATCGCATCCAGCTTACGGGTATTGTGTACTTGCCACGGCCTCTTGCGCCCATCGCTCTGTATCGCACATCCGTTATTGGACTGCCCCCCATAGTGCTCAGTAAACCACCCATCCACAGGCGGAACAGCATTGAGGTGATCGATAAGCGGTTGGTAATCCTCTCGCCTCTTTTTATTCAGCAAATAGCACGTCCCAAAAACCTTCGACCACACCGCAACATCATTGCAAACAACCGTATAACCCAGCCTCGCGAGCGCCTGCGACACCCTCGTCGTCCCCGAAAACCCATCCAACACCGTCTTTGCACTAACTTTCTTCACCATCTGCAAAATATGCGGAAGAAGTTTCAACTTGGACCCTGCGTATTTGATCCCCTCTGTGTAGGGCACATCGAGACCATCTGGCATCATACTTTATCCCACTTCGTAGATCAAATTAAATCCGGTCCTGCTCTGTTGGCGGCTCTACATCCGCTACCTTTGCCATTGCCGCCAAAAACTTCTCTCTATTTCCTCGCTTTGCACGCGCCTCAAGGTAAGCCTCTGTAGCAATTGCCGACGCCTTCTCAGCCATTGCCAACATTATGAACTGCTCGAGCGACATGTCTTCACGCTCGATAATATCGCGGACCGTTGCGTGAAGAGAATCGGGTATAGTAAGACTTATAGTTGTCATGGTTATTGTCCTATCTGTCGAAGAAACTCTCGTGGTGTCACAATCTGGATTCCGAACTGTTCACAGCCCACAAAGTGCCGTCGATTAAAGGTCACAATATACTGGCATCCTGCACCCACAGCTAATTCGAGGACCATGTCATCCTCTGGATCAGGCAGAAAGGGTCGCCACAAAAAGAAAATCTGCCTTTTATTGCCTACAGTACAGAGGTAGTCCAGGATGTTTTCCAGATCCTGATCCGTTAGTTGCGTTTGATCAAGCATATGTTGTGCCACAGCCTCATATTCAAAAACAAGCGGCACCGAAAGGTTCACCTCGAATAGTCCACTATCAACAAGCATTAAAAGCCGATAAGCTGCTCCTTGTTGTGAGAGCAAGGCAGATATAAATGCACTGGTATCTATAACGATTTGAGATGCGTTCATTAATTCTCAACCTCGTGCGACCTTGCTCAATATGGCAACAGCCTGTTGCCATATTGGATTGCGTTCTAATTCTCTCACAACCTGTGAGAGAATTTCCGCATCAAGAGGTTTCCGATTTCCTTATTCCAGATTCTTTGTAGTCTCAGATCAGTATTCACCTGGACAACTGACGAACCACAGTTGCGATATCTTCGGCGGTATGGGACGGGCGAAAAAAGAAACGCAAATCGCCGTTTTGGTCAAGGAGATAGGTATAGAGGGAATGGTCGATCAGATACCCCGCTGCGGAATTCCGCTCGCCGATCTCATAGTGAGCCGCATAGCGTTTAACCACCACATCAATACTATCCTGCACCCCTGTAAGACCAATAGCTGGCACGTCAAAATGCGACAAATAGGTTTTGAGCATTTCGGATGAATCGCGCCCGGGATCAACACTGACAAAAAGCGTCCCGAGATCGCGTGCATCCTCGCCTAAAATCGTATAGGCACTCGCAAGCCGCGCCATCGTTTGAGGACACGCATCGGGACAACTCGCATAGCCAAAAAAGAGAAGAAATGGACGCTGTTGATCTGCCAAATGGAAAGAATTACCATCGTGATCAACAAGCGTCAAATCGCCGCCAAAAGGATAAGGCTCGGCAGAAAGGGTAAGATCGGGATCGGATTTCGGCACGCGCTCAAGCGGTTTACAGGCCACAAATAGCAACAGCAAAGTGCAAAGTACAAAGTGCAAAAAGCCTCTCCAGCCCCCCCTTATCCCTCGCCATTTATCTGCGTCTATCTGCGTCCATCTGCGGATCGTATTCATCTGCGCCCTTCACGAAACGAAACAACAGGTGCCCGAAGCGTCTGCACCTGACCATTTGCAAAAGTAAGCGTAAGCGCGAGAGAATCGCCCGGAGCCAAATCGCGTCTGAGACCAATGAGCATAAGGTGGTTGCCCCCGGGTTGCAAAGTCGCCGAACCATCTTCTGGAATCGGCAAACGGTCAATTTTTTTCATACGCATAATATTGCCATCAGTCGTCATAACGTGAACCTCGGCAACCTCAGCCGCAGGCGTAGAAGCAGCAACGAGCGCAGTCGCCATCCCCTCATTGTGGATAGCCAAATAAGCCGCAGTCATCGTCTGTGGCGGAATATTCTGCCGCACCCATGCGTTTTTGACAGTAACAGAAGAAATATCCCGATCGCTGCATCCCATCCCCAGCAGAATGAGAGCCAGGGAAAATATCCCGCCCTTTATGAGAAATCGCAATCTCATTTCTGTAATGAAACAATATAAATGGAGATAATCCTGCGTTCTTCTTCCGGAATTTGGGGATAGCCGGGCATACCCATGCCCCGTTCATTGAGCGCGCCTTTGAGGATTGTGCGCGAAACAGCCTCAATTGAACGCCCGTATTTATAAACCTTAGGATCGTGAAAATCGCGGGGTCTTGGATTGAGCGTACGCGCGATCTGACCATTGCCATGGCCATTGCGACCATGGCAAACCGCGCACCCGTATTTTTTATAAAGAGCCTTACCTCTTTCAATATCTGCCGCGGCAAACTGCGGTCGCTGAGGGGGTTCGGCCTTCTGCTCTGGCGGATTCTGGCAAGCCATCAAAATGACGCAGACAGTTGTGAGAAAGAGGCGAAACATAATGTCTCCCGATATAGTTGGCATGAATATACCCAAAACTCGAAACTCGTAAAAGCGATCAGTCCCCTCTGCGATTCGCCTGTGATTGTGGCGTAAGATCAAACCACGTCTCGTGGCCCTGAAAAAAGCGGTCGAGTTCATCGACCATAAGTCTGAAGAAAGGGGGATAATCATCGCCCGTATAGCCCGAAAAATGCGGACTTAAAAATACATTGGGAAGGTGAATAATCTCACTATCGGAAGGAATAGGTTCCGGATCAAAAACCTCGAGACCCGCGGTAATATCACCTCTCTTGAGGCGCTCGATAAGAGCATTTGAATCGACAATCGCGCCGCGCGAAACATTGACAAAGACCGAACCGGACGGGATGAGATCGAGTTCGCGTTTCCCAATCATACCTCTGGTGCGCGGTGTAAGCGGGGCAACACAGACAATAACATCGCATTCCGAAAAAATCTTATCCATCGAAGTCTGCGTAAAACCCACAATCTCGGCAATATCGCGAGACAAATACGGATCATAAACCCAGATATCCGTATTAAAAGGACGCAAAAAAGAAATCAGACGACGGCCCATGTGCCCGCACCCAATAAGACCGACACGCTTCCCGAATAGCATACCGCGCATATCGCGGTTTTTAGCACCAATGGTATCGCCAGCGATAATGTGGCGAAACGCCGCCCCCGCATTGCGCAGCGCAATGAGGATAAGCGCGAGCGCCCATTCGGCAACCGGATAAGACGACCCCTGAGTCGTATCAACCGTGCGGATACCGCGGTCCCAGGCAGCATCGAGATCTACCCGCGCGGCAAAGCGGTCGCCTTCCAATTCGCCAACCAACTTCAAATTTGGCGCATTATCCATCACCTCAGCATCAATGGTGGGGCATCCGTGGCACACGACAACAGCATCTACATCCCCAATGCTATCAATTAAATGTGCGACAGTTTCAGAGTCGTGATGAGCCTCGTAAATACCGCCGCCCTCGCACTCAAACCAATCCCATGTGGCAAAGGTCTCGAGGCGGGCGAGTTCTTCCGGCGGAAAATAGTTATCGCGGATGCGCTTATTAGATGCGAGAAGAACTTTGGGCATGTTTAACCTCTTTTCTAATTAGGTATCTGACCAATCCGTAGCCACCTGATTTTCCCACTCTCTTCATCTTCTGAAAAATAAATCTGAATAGCTTTGCCAAGTAAATTTTCTACTGGAACAGCACCCCAAAATCGACTGTCGTAACTATCGTCCCGGTTATCGCCCAAAACAAAAAAGTGCCCATCGGGAACCGTATAAGGACCAAAATTATCTCGCGGGCTATGCTGTTTGTTCCACACTCTCAGATCTTTATTCTTAACACCTTCAGCATCCTCAAATCGCCTCCCATCCACATACACATCCTTATCTTCTATTTTCACTATTTGCCCTTCAATTGCTATGCATCGTTTGATAAACGCGCGTTTGGGGTCTTTTGGAAATTTAAAAATAACCAAATCCCCTGGATCTGGCCGATCAGCCCCTATCGCACTATTCCCCACAAATGGGATTCTAATTCCATAGGCAGACATACTTGCAAATATGTAATCGCCACTCAAAAGGGTATCCGCCATTGCCATGCTGGGAATACTAAAAGTTCTAAGTACACAGGTTCGTAGAAATGGTCTCAGGACTATCTCAGAAACGAACAGTATCACAACAATTGCTACCAGATAAACCAACCAGTGATTACATCTTTTCCGCTGAAAATTTCGAGTTGATTTTTTTGCTGTTTTGAATGCATCCCAGGCAATGTAAAAGTAGATGACCAGGAAACAGAGTATGGCTACCCCAAGATTCAAAGGGGCAATTGCAAGACCTCCCAAAATGATGAGGATCGATAAAAACACCCCTCCTGAATAAAGAACATAAAACAGGATACCTTTTTTGAGTTGCCCATTATAAACCTGACCGAGTCCCGGAAATGGAAGCCCCAACAAAATTGCCAACCACCATTTTCTTTCCTGCGTTTTCACGCCATCAATCCTCCTTCTAAATCTCAGGCAACGCAATCCTATCATCCGTCTGCATCTGCCACTGTCGAATGCGCTCGGTCAGGTCTCGGATACGCCCCCGGCATTTGGGATCGTCAAAATAATTGACGGTTTCAGACGGATCGGCGTTCAAATCGTATAGTTCACACTGATCGTGCGCGCTGAGATTGAGCTTCCAGCGATCGGCGGAAATAACAGATCGCCAGGGCGTACTCATAGCGGGATTGACCTCGGCCTCGC
>JAGWBW010000317.1 GCA_021295695.1 Candidatus Latescibacterota bacterium | reverse complement strand
CAACAGAGAAATACGTGCTGCTCATACTCTGCAGTTCACGCACTTTGCCGTCACTGAGTCTGATTTGCAGTTTGGGTTTTTGCGGTTTACCGCCGCCGCCAGTTGCACCACCAGCGATAGTGCCGCCGCCTTTACCACCTTCTGGCTCCAAAGGTTCACCATCCCATTCAGGGTCATTAAATAAATGGTAGGCGTTCACAAAATCAATGATGGTAAAGTAATCTTTGCCGTCAAATAACCGTGTGCCTCGTCCAATGATTTGCTTGAACTCTATCATGCTGTTTATAGGGCGCATCAGCACAATATTGCGGACATTGCGTGCATCTACCCCTGTTGTCAGCTTTTGGCTGGTGGTAAGGATGGTAGGGATTGTTTTTTCGTTGTCTTTGAACTGGTTCAGATAAGTGTCACCTATCGCCCCATAATTTGCCGTTACACGCACACAGTAATCAATGCTTGGGTTATCTGCCGTCTGATTGATTAAATCTCTTATCGTTGCGGCATGGGCTTGGTTGGCGCAGAACACCAATGTCTTTTCATTTGGTTTGATGGCGGCAAGCATCTCTTCAACACGTTTCTGCTCGCGTTCTTTGATGAAGATTATCTTGTTAAAATCTTTTTCTGTATAGACGTGCCCTTCATCCACTTCCCCTTCAATCACTTCATCATCAGATGTGTAGATGTATTCATCAATTGTTGTTTGGATGCGCTTGACTTTATAAGGGGTAAGAAAGCCATCCTTTATCCCTTCTTTGAGGCTGTAGGTGAAAACAGGCTCACCAAAATAAGCATAGGTATCGATGTTGTCTTGACGCTTTGGCGTGGCGGTAAGCCCCAAATGGACAGCGCCTGAGAAGTAGTTGAGAATATCACGCCAGCTGCTTTCGTCATTGGCACCGCCTCTGTGGCACTCATCAATGATGATTAAATCAAAGAAGTCTGGCTCATATTCGCCAAAATAAGCCTCACCTTCCTTGCCACTCATAAAGCTTTGAAAGATGGTGAAGAAGACACTGCCATTTTTAGGGACTTCACCGCGTTTGGCGATGTTATCAGGCGTGATGCGCACCAATGCCGCATCATCAAAAGCCCCAAAATCCAAATAAGCTTGATTGGCCAGGATGTTCCTGTCTGCCAGAAATAAAATGCGAGGCTGGCGTATGCCATCACGTTGTAACGTCCAGCGGCTTTTGAAAAGCTTCCACGCTATTTGAAAGGCGATAAAGGTTTTGCCAGTGCCTGTGGCAAGGGTGAGTAAAACACGGTGTTTGTCTTCTGCTATCGCTTGTACGGCATTGCTAACGGCAAGTTGCTGATAATAGCGCGGCTGTCGTGTGCCATTGAAATCTTCAAACGGCACTTGGCTGAACTTATCCAGCCATTCATTGCCGCCACCATAAACGCGTTGCCAAAGCTCTTCTGGTGAGGGGAACGCATCCACTTCGCCTTCAGTGCCAGTTGCGTGATTGATTTCGTATATGGCTTTTCCATTGGCGGCAAAGCTGGTTTGTAGGCGGAGTTTTTGGGCGTAAAGCTTGGCTTGTGCCACCCCTTCAGACACATCCAGCTCGTTGCTTTTGGCTTCTACAACAGCGAGCTTGGTGTTCTTGTATTCAAGTATGTAATCTGCTTTGAGTTGTCCTGTGCGGATGCCGCTGGAACGGATTTCACCAGCATTGATATTGTATTCCCGCCGTACCCGTACACCCGTTTCAGCACTGGTAATCCAGCCAGCGACAGCAAGCTGAGGATCAATCAATTCTGCACGGGTGTCAGCTTCGTTCATGTCGCCTCGCTTTGCAGTTCTTGCGCGAGGAAGGCTTTTTTGAGTGCTTGATAGTTTGCTTGCTTTAGCTTTATGGCAATTGTTGCCGTTTCAATTTCAGCATAGGCGGCATCAAGTTTGGCGACGATGCGTTGCTGTTCTGCGAGTGGGGGGAGAAAAAAATCAAATTCTAAAATAGCGTTCATATTTGCACGAGGCATCCTAGCACCAGTGCATGTATTTTCAATTTTTGTAGCAATTTTTGGAGATAATAGCCAATAAGCGAGAAATTTACGATTTAAACTTGAAGATGGCTTTAGGCAAAAAATCTCAGTGCTGCACTGTCCCTCAAAACTTGGAACCAAAACCTTTTTCAAATATGGACGCAACCTTCCATACAGGACATGCGTCTCGTCAAATTTAAAAGTGGAACTGGTGGAGGCGGGAATTTCCAGTCCACCCACTATCTGCATCGTATCAGAAGAAATGTTTTCCATTCCCAAATAGGGAAGTGAGCTACCTTGTCCATTAACTTTTTCATAAGTTAACACATCCTTCAGCTTCACCGTCTTCCACATCACAGAAGCTCCATAA
>JAGWBW010000066.1:24865-37506 GCA_021295695.1 Candidatus Latescibacterota bacterium | reverse complement strand
AGTATTCATAGGAGAAAATACATGGAAACTCGATTGCAGGCCGGATTCGCACGAACGGATATTACCCCAGATCTGGGATGCCTGCTGCTGGGCTATCCGGATCCAGACCGCAGAGCCGAATCCGTACGCGATCGACTCAAAGCGAATGCGCTCTACCTGGAACAAAACAGCGTGAGAGCCGTTATCATCAGCCTGGATGTGAGCCTTGTAGATGATGTCGAAGTCGAGTCCATTCGTCAGGGAATCCTCAATCGTACAGGGATCCCTTCGGATCATATCACTGTCTGTGCTATCCAGACTCACAGCGGACCCTGCACTATCGACTGTTGGGGATGGAGCGAAAAGGACAAACCGTATATCGATAGGTTCGTCGAGAGAAGCATTGAAGCCGCCGTCACAGCTGCTCAATCTCCCATACCTGTAACTGTAGGCATCGGCACAGCGCAGAGTGATGTGGGAGTCAACCGACGAGAGGTCCTTGAAAACCACGAGGTTGCTCTGGGTGTCAATCCCTGGGGGCCTTATGATCCCGAGATGACCCTTTTGCGATTTGAAGGGAAGGATGGGCCACTTGTCTCATTGATTCACTACGGCGCGCATCCCACCGTTTTCTCCAGTGACAACAGAGCCGTGTCCCGCGATTGGCCAGGTGTCATGATCGACCGGGTGGAACACCTCACGGGCGCTCCGGCTTTCTTTGTCAACGGTGCCGTCGGTGACATCGCCCCCCGCACCAATAGCCTCCGTGCCGTCGGAGATGGCGAAATGGCACTTATGGAAGTCGGAGCGAGAGCGGGAATGGATGCGATGCGTGCTTACCGATCTATAAGAACATTCCAGGACCTGCCGTTGTCCATCATTACCGGAGACATCATGATGCCCTACCGGTCGCTGCCGCCACTGGAAGAAGCCGAGCGGGAGTTCGCCCTGGCTAAATCCGAAAAGGATGAGCCAGGGAAGGGCATGTGCGAGTACAAACACTGGGAAGCCGTTATCCATGCCCACAAAACCGAACCGTTACCTGGCAAAATCTATCCCCAGGTGATCACTGCTCTCGGGCCGATCGCATTCGTCCCGTTCCCGGGCGAGCCATTCGCAGAAATCGTACTTCGATTGCGTCAGTACAGTCCCTTTCAGCATACGCTTTGTGCCAGCACTTCGTGTGGCAGCTATGGCTATTTCGTCACGCGGGATTCGCTGCACCGCGGTGGGTACGAAGTCTGGGTGGCCAAAGCCTTCGGCGCGTACATTCTGGCTGAAAACATCGACGACGTCCTGGTTGAAGAAAATCTGGCTCTCCTGTGCAATCTGCACGACCTGTAGGCCATCACATTCAGGTTTCACCCATGGATATCCTCCAGGAGAATCAACTTCCGGGCTGTTGACTCTTCGCCTTAGAGGTCAACCCCTGCGTTCGGCGGCTGAGCCAAAGCCGCCGCCGGCCTGGACACGGTCCGGCCGTGCCGGCTACGCATCCGCTCTCTCGAGATAAGACGATCGGACTGAACGTTCAGCCGGTCCTTCATCCTCGGGACCGTCTTCACCACCTGATGGACACGGGCGTCACGGCGAAGTTTGTGAATTATTCAGGCTAGCTTCGTCGTCCATGGCACCAGCCTTGAAATGCTTGCATAAACCTGCACAATCCTTTAGGTCCCAATCTCGGCGAGCAACCTAACCGCCTCCTCCACGATCTTCTCCAGACACCCCGGCTCCACCTTCGCCCACTTCGCCGGCTTGGTACGAATCTCATGCCCGCCCCGCGGGTAACTGTGACGCGGGGCGATGTAGCCGGCAAAGTCGGTTGTGTTGTGAGCGACGAAAGTATAGGGGAAGGGCGACCGGACTTTGATCTCCAGTTGGCCTTCGACGAAGGGCTCGCCGGGGAGTCCGACGAGGGCGATGTCGCCGATGCGCATGACTTGAATCTCATATGCGAGCTCTGGGGAGCGCTCGCGCTCAAGCTCCACGCTCATCAGCATGGCCGCATCCATCCAATCGGCGTTCACGCGGTGAGGCGTCCCATCTTCATCCCAGCGCGGCTCGGGGTGCTCGGCGAGGAGCTTCTTGGCGGCTGCGCGGTCGGCGGGATCGGCCTTCTTTAAGGGGAGCGGGACGAACTTCACTCGTGCGTCCAGCGTGGCCTCTTCTTCGAAGGTGAGTGCACTGAGGATGTGCCGTGAGGTCTCGGCCAGCGCGCGCCCCATTCGCCGGTGGTCCGGGACGAAATCGGCGTGGAAGGCGGGCCACGGGTTTATGTTGCCGCAGCAACCGTTGAGCACCAGGGGAACGCACGTTTCACCGCATTCCTCCTGCATCCCGGCGCACCAAACGCCCGGCCAGTCCGGCGAGACGGTGTAGTGCTGGGTGGCGAACACGTTGACCGGATGGCATGTGAAGTGAAGGAGCATAGCGCTCATCTTCATTTTCTCATCGCGCAGACACACCATCCCCACCTCGGGGTCCGTCGGACCTTCGAGGAAGGCGATGTCCGTGGGGCCCAGCGGCCTGGACGCCCTGGAGAACTGTCCCGGCATCACTATGCCCCCATCGCGGGTTACTCCCCTCCGGTTAAAGGCCAGATCATCACGGACCGCCCGGCACGCGCCGAGTTGGACCGGATGCAAGGCTTTGTCCGCGGCTTCAACGCACGAAAGGATTTTGCCGACGGCGTACTCGCAGTACTCAGATTGGGAGCCGCGGAGGTACTCTAGTTCAGGCGGAATGTTGGGCAGCGCCTCGTCGATGATAAAGTTGCCGAGGGGTGGCGTGGAATGGGATTGCGGAAGATGTACCATGATGTCGTCGGGCGCGATTCCACAGCGGAGCTCAATGCCCTGGCGAATCTTCTGCGTCCACGGAAGCGTGACGATTTCCAGGTCCGGTTGGACGATACAGAGTTTCCGTGTGCGGGATTCCAGGACGAGAGCCCGGGCGTATAGCGGTTCAGCCATCGTGCGCGCATCGCGTAACACGCCCCACGTGCCGCCCAAGTGTGTGCCTGCGTTCGGCGTTATGTCAATCAGCGCGCCGCCGGCCCGGAGGACATTGGGTCGGTCGGATGTAGTCATAACGTCTCCTTCTAAAACAAAAGAATCTGTCGGCTGATCAATGAGAAATTCTGCACGAACGATTCTCGCTGCATACAGTGCAAACGATGTCGCTGGACACTATCTTCGAGAAGCATGTGTTTTCTACTAACCGGACAACGCAAGGTTGCCCACTATCTTCCGGAATCGGTTTGCTGCCTCCTGTATGGTTTCTTCGGTACCGCCGAACATGAGCCTCACATGGTCTCCGGACCCGTACGGTCCGCCGGGCTCGACAGCGACGCCGTATTCTGAAAGCAGCGCTTCGGCAAATTCCGCGCTGGGAAGACCGAGTCCGCGTACGTTCAGAAATAGAAATGGCGCTCCTGCCGGGACGGCAAAGGAAATCCCCGGTGCCTGGTCCAGGCCCTCTATCATCAGGTCACGGTACTGCTGGTACCGCCTGGCAATCTCGTGCACCCAGTCCTGCGGTCCCTCCAATGCCGCCTGCGCTGCCCGCTGGGCGATATGGCTGCAGGTGAGCACATTCCACTCAAGCACCTTCCGGCAAGCAGCTATCAGGTCCGAGGGCCCGACAATATACCCCAGCCGCCACGGCTGCATCGCATAGCTCTTGGTAAAACTGCACAATGTCAGCAGCCGGTCCCGGATCTCTGGAATGGAGGCCGCCCTTAAGTGCTTTCGCCCGTCATAGACCATCTTGTCGTAGCACTCGTCAGAGAGAATCAAGAGATTGTGCCTGAGGGCCAGCTCCGCGATCGCCTCGAGATCTCTCTTTGACGCCACATATCCTGTCGGATTGCCGGGCGAATTCAGGATCACCATGCGGGTTCTTGACGAACAGGCCGCTTCCACGGCCTCGAGGTCCCAGCGCCAGTTCTGTTCCTGGTGAGTCGGCACGCAGACCGCGACGGCTCCGGCGAGGTGAAGCGGGCCTCCAAATTGAAATCCCGGACTGAACATCAGAACCTCATCGCACGGCGCGAGCAGCGCCAGAAACGCGATGCTCATGGCATGCATGGCTCCGTGCGTAATCAGGATCTCCGTATCCGGTTCCGGTCGGATCCCGTCATCGGTTTCCCATCTTGCCGCGATGGCTTTCCGAAGTTCGGGGAAGCCGTTGGAAGGGGCCATCGCATTCTCGCCTATGACCTTTTCGGCGGCGGCCAGGACATGTTCCGGCGGCGGCCAGGCGGGCGAACCCTTAAGCGACAGGACTTCGCTTCCCGCGACTTGGAACGAGGTGACGCGGTCTGCCATTTCCTTCGAGCTGACCCTGCCGGCCAGGGCCGCCCGACTCGGTATCCTGGAAAGGTCTTCTGCAGAGAGATCCGCCGATGCCCTATCTTCATGTTCGCCTGCTGCCAGCATCCTCTGCCGGGTCGCGGCTGTTGCCTCTTCATCCATACTCAGTGTTAGGGGGTCGATCAGCACACCATAAACTTCCCTGGCCTGCTCGAGGCTGACCTTGTCATTTCGTACATCTTCCAGGACCATTTGAGGATTCCGTTCCACAGGCGTGCCCCAGCCGCCGCCGCCTGCCTGAAGATGGCGCAGGATCTCTCCTTTCCTTAACACGATCGCTTCGCTTGGAAGCACAGGAAGAAGTGACTGGTGCGGTCCAGAATAGAGAGTATTGCAGGTTGGAGACCCGGAAAGGCCGCCCTGCAACCCGTACGGCCGATGCGCCCGTCGGTCCGAACGCATGCTCAAAACGGCTTCCTCCGCGAGGATCCTGTATTCTCTCATGAGTGCCAACCCGCCCCGGTATTTTCCCGGTCCGCCGGAATCCATGACCAGGCCGTACTGCAATATCTCAATGGGGTGACGTGCTTCGATGAGTTCGACGGGCTGGTTGGATTGATTGGCGCCGGGATTGGGAACGCCTTCGGCGCCGTCGCGATCCGGCCGACCGCCTGAACAGCCGAGAACGGATTCTGTAAAGACAAATGGCTCGCCTTCGTGATAACCGCCAATCGAGGGAAACGTTGCGCCGCCCTCCCCTGCCGCCGGCACACGGTCCGGAACGGCCCTGGCCAGCGCGCCCAGAAGGGTGTCCAGCATCCGAAAGCCCGTAATCCCGCGGGTTGAGCAGGCGGCAGGCAGGACGGGGTTCATAATCGTACCCTCCGGTGCGAGAACCCGGATGGGCCGCATATAACCCTCATTGTTGGGGATATCACGCCCTCCCAGACATCGGAAAGCAAGGTAGGATGCTGAGAGAGTCATCGGGAAGGGCGCATTAATGCCGCCTTTCACCTGCGGCGCGCTCCCGCTCCAGTCCACGACTGCCTCCTCACCGGCAATCGTGATGGTCACCTGAAACCGGATCGGTTCCGGTTCGCTGCCCAGACCGTCGATGAAATCCGTGAACTCATAGCTGCCGTCTGGGATGGCCTGAATCTCTTCCTGCATCATGCGTTCGGAGAGTTCGAGAAGTTGGTTGAGATAATGCCCCAGCGAATCCGATCCATATTTTTCCAGAAGCTGCATATAGGCCTGTTCAGCCTGGCGGCAGGCAGCGAGTTGGGCGCGCATATCGCCCGCGACTTCCACAGGTACCCTGACATTTTTTTCTATAAATCTGAATACCGTATCATTGGGTGTTCCCCGGTCGTAAAGTTTGACGAGTGGAATGCGGAGACCTTCCTGGTAGATCTCGGTGGAGAACGACGTATTGCTCCCGGGTGCGATCCCACCAACGTCCGCATGGTGGACTAGGGCAACTGCAAAGCCCTCCAGTACGCCAGCATAAAATATGGGTAGGGTGAGATAGATATCCGGCAGATGCATGCCGCCGGCACCGTAAGGGTCATTGGTAATAAACACGTCGTCCGCATGTATTCTGTCTTCATATGCCCGGGTGAGTTCTGCCATGGCCACGGGAAACGAGCCGAGATGCAGCGCGGTCGTGAGACCCTGGGCGATCATTCTGCCTTTTGCGTCAAACAGCGCGGTGGAATAGTCCATGGAATCTCGCACCACTGATGAATAGGCACTGCGCATCAGCACAAGCGCCATTGTATCAGCGATCATTTCCAGGGCGTTGCGAATGACTTCAAGAGTTACAGGGTCTGTCTTGTTCATGTCCACTCTCTCACACCGTGGTCAGGCATGTCGAAGAATGATGTTCTGGAACTCGTCCATAGATGCCTGCCAACCTGGCGGCACGACGGTGGTCGAGTCCAATTCTTCGATGATCAAGGGTCCTCCGGTGGGCGCGGCACGGAGAGATTGCCGTGAACAAACCGCGGTTTCCAGGTCACCGTCGGCCGGCCCGAAAAAGGCTGTTCTGCAGCCGTTTGGTACGACGTTCTCTTCCCGGTGATCCGCACGGAACAGGTCCCGCGGCTCATCCGCTCCAAACTCCCGAATGACGCTCGAGACAATCCTGAGGTTGACCAGTTCGATGGGGTCATGGTTTGCCCGGTGGCCGTAGGTCGTGAGGTGCTCCTGCTCGAATACCTCCGCCAATGTCGTTAGTTCCCCGGGTCCAAGCGGAACGCCGGGTGCAGGCACGGTCAGCTCGGTGGCCTGGTTGACATAGCGCAAATCGGCAAGCCGCCGTACTCGAATCTGTTCGGGGCGATATCCTTCGGCAACGAGCGTCTCCACCGCCTGCGACTCGAGTTCGCTATAGAGCCGGTTCAAGTCTTCGGGCCTGACCTCTTCCAGTCTGCGACACCAGGTTCGGACGGATTCATGCTCGGGTTCGGACACAAGCAGCCCGAAGGCACTGAACAGGCCGGGATGCGGCGGAATAATAACTTCTCGCATGCCCAGGGCCTGTGCGAGGGTTGTGGCTACGAGGGGCCCGCACCCACCGAATGCCAACAGGGCGGCCTCACGCGGATCTCTTCCGCGATACGTAGAAACGGACTTCACGGCCCGGATCATGGTTGCACAAGCCAGTGTAAAAGCCCCATAGGCGGCCTTCATCAGGCATTGTTGCATCGGTCTGGCCACTTTCTTCTCGAATATCCTCCTCGCTTGCGCTGTCGCCAATTTCATCTTCCCGCCAAGCAGAGCATCGGGACTGAGATAGCCGAGCAGGACGGCGGCGTCCGTGAAGGTCGGCTCCTCGCCTCCAAGCCCGTAGCAGACGGGCCCGGGGTCTGCGCCGGCACTTTCCGGCCCGACCCGGAGCCGGCCGTGACGGTCAACCGAAACGATACTCCCGCCGCCCGCTCCGATCTCCGCGATATCGATGACCGGCAGCTTGAGCGCATATCCTGCGCCTTTGACAAGGCGGCTGCTCAGGTTGATACCGGCGCCGACTTCATATTCGGAAGTCCGGGCAACGGTTCCGTTCTCAACTATGGCGGTCTTGGCGGTTGTGCCGCCCATGTCCAGGGTAATCACATTTGTGTAGCCTGCTTTGCCGGCCATCCAGGCTGCGGCCATCACCCCGGCCGCCGGTCCGGATTCAATCAGGTGGGCGGGCTTCTTCTGCGCCGAGTCGGCTGTCATCACCCCACCCCCTGAATGCAGAACCTCCAGCGGCGCGCGAATGCCCATCGACTGGAGTTGTTCGCTCAGGGAATTCAGATATCGCTGCACGACCGGCCCGAGGTAGGCATTAATCACTGTCGTGCTCGTACGCTCATATTCGCGGATTTCAGGAAGGACCTCGCAGGAGGTGGTGACAAATATATCGGGAAGCGACTCTCGGGCTGCAGCGACCGTCCGGAGTTCGTGCTCCGGGTTGGCGTAGGAATGGAGCAGACAGATCGCCAGTGCTTCGATCTCCTGCTGCTGCACGGTGTTCAGGACATTTTCCAGGGACACCTGCTGGAGAGGTTCCCGCACCCGGCCGCGAGCGTCCATTCGTTCATCCAATTCGAATCGCAGGTGGCGTGGAACAAGAGGACTGGGCGGGTTGTAAAAAAGGTTGTAAAGCTCGGGGATCCGAATCCGTCGCATCTCGAGAACGTCTCGAAATCCCTTTGTCGTGATCAGGGCCGTCTGGGCTCCCTTGCCTTCCAGGATCGCATTTGTGGCGACAGTCGTGGCATGTGCGATTCTCTCAATGGAGACCTCTGAAATCCGGCGATCTTCAATCAATCCGCGAAGCCCCTGAATGATACCCCGGGCGTAGTCCTCCGGCGTGGAAAGGACCTTCCGGACAGCGAGCGAACCGTCACTACCCAAGACAGCAATGTCGGTAAATGTTCCGCCGATATCGATGCCGATGTGAGATGATGTCGGTGATATCAATTTCAGCCTCCCGATGCGGGCTCAGCTATCTTGATAGAATGGCATTTCTTCAGGCGTTAGCATGAATTTGCTCTTTCATTCAACCCTCATCGACGACCGGCAGCACGACATGCCGCGGAAACCGGCCGCCGCATAGGGATCGAAAAAACCGCACTGTTGGAAAGTAGGTACGGTTATCTGGTGATAGCGGCCCATCAGGTGATTGTCTTCACCACCGGATGGACACGGGCGTCAGAAGCCCGGTGGCCTGGCGTTCCCGTCGGGCCGTCGCGGCTTTCCCTTCCAGGAAGAGCTCAGGCTGGTTCAAACCCAATAGGTTCGCCGCGCTACTCGTGACCTCTAACTCGATCTCGTTCGGCCCCGGCAGCACGAGATCCGTGATGTCGAACGTGTAGGGGCGCCAGAGGCGCGGTGCGAGACGATGCCCGTTGACAATCAGTGCTGCCACTGCGGCGACCTCCTCTGCATGAGCCCAGACGCGGCCCCCCAGTGGCGGCAACTCGCATCGCCAGCGGTACCGGGCCGTGCCTGTGTAGTTTGGAAAGCCCGCCTCAGCCCATGACCCGGGGCCGAGACGCCCTCGTGTCTTGACCAGGCACCCGTCGTCCACGCAGAAATCGCCGCGGATCGCTGTGAGTGGCGGCGTGTGAGGCCCATCCCATCCGGGTGTGCGGCTCCGGAACGTGACCACATTCTCGCCCGGCACGACCAGAGCACGGATGTCTGCCCGCAGGTTGCGCCAATCCCAGATCCGCGCCCGCTCGAAGCCGGTGAGCGGACGTTCGTTGAGCTCGAGATGAAACGCTTCGGTCAGATCCTCGGTCACGATCTCGACCGGCTCCGCACCTTCCTCGATTCGGAAGGTCCACTTGAGCTCATACTCGTCGCCGGGCTGAACCGCACATGTGGCGGGGAAGTGCAGTCCGTCAAGGTACTGCCACTCCTCGGCGTCGGACGTCCGGACCTGCCAGGCGGCGGCCAGTAAATTCGCCGCGAGGAGTGAGAACTCGGCCTCGCCCAACACCAACTCCTGCGTCCAGCTCTGCTCCGGTCCTCGGCTGGCGCAGACCTGCCCGTCGGTCCGGGTTGCAATAAGCGTCTGGAACGGATCCAGGTCAACGTTCGCGTCGATACTCCCGGCGTCCCCTGTTTCGGGATTGAGGACTGTGTTGACGTCAGCAGGCAAGGGCACGGACACGCGCTCCGGTCCCTGGTTGTAGAGGAACAGCAGCGGCTCGCCGTCGAACACCCGCCGACTTGCCCGCACGGAGGACGGCATCTCGGGCAGGGCCCGGAATTCGTGTGGAATGACGGCATCGAGGGCATTCCTCAGCGGGTCCCGGGCGTCGGGTAGCAGGTCGTTGCTCACGATCCAGGTCACGCGATCCCGGCCGCAGAGATGTGTGCCCGTCCCCTCCTGGAGTGCGGCGGCCGCTTCACGCCCCTCGTTGTCCGGCAGCGCCGAGAGATGATCGGTCACTCGTTTGAGAAGCGCGGGATCGCCTTCCGTCCAGCCGGGCACGCTGTTGACGAAGACCGTGCGTCCCCCGGCTTCCAGGAAACCTGCCAGCTTCTCTGCGATCTTCCGAGTCAGGCAAGTGACGTTTGGCAAGATCAGCAGTTCATACTCAGCCTCGGCGGTCAGAACGGTCCCACGGTCCACGTTCGCAGAAGCCAGGACGTCCTCGAAGAGGTAGTCGTAGTCGACCCCGAGTTCCAGGAGCAGGTTTGTCACAGCAAGGAAGGCTTGCTGCATCGCCTCGAAGGCGGGCGGTCCCGGGACTCCCCGGGCCAGGTCTTCCGCACTACCCGCCCACTCACAGAACGCTGTGGTGATCGGGTGCAGTACGGCGACCTTCCCGGTGGACCGTGACAGAGCCAGCGTTTGGCAGATACGCGCGACATAGTCGCCGAACATCCGATAGAACGGCCAGAACGGATTCTGGTGGCCGTGTGAGGGCGGATACCCGCCCGGCAGCACCTTGCGCATGCCGGCGATTGAGTAGTAGGCGCCCATGTACTGCAGGAGGTTGACACCGCCCAGGGCGAGCTTGTCGAAGATGATCTTCATCTGCTCGGGCGTGAGTTCCCAGCCGCTGCCCGTGTAGGTTTCGCAGAGCAGTCGGTCGCGTCCGAGCTGGCGGATGGCGGACCCCCCGCTCTTAGCGGCGACCATGAAGTGGTCGGCCTCGTGGTTCAGTCGAGGGAAGATGGCGTCGATCCCGGGGATGTCGAGCCAGCGGAGGCACCGGTAGAAATCTCCGAAGAAGAGAATGTTGTGGCGGAAAAGCTCCTCCCCCGAAAGGTGTCCCGTGAGCGTTAGCCCATGCTCTCGGCACCACTCCGCGCACTGCCGGTAGTAGGCGCTCTCCAGGCGGCCGGTCAGGTAGTGCCAGTAGTCGCACCTGATTCTCCGGTAATCTCCCACGTTCGCCAGCAAGCTCGGGAGGTGCGCCGCGACGTCATAGCCATGGTGCTCAAGAAACGTTTCGCGCATGCCATGAGTCCAGGGGAGAGGGCGCTCGGACTCGCCGTAGAAGCCGGCCAGGCAGTACGACACCTCATCCGTAAAGAGGCCGGCAATCGTCTTGCCCAGCTCTCCGGGGAAACGGCTACGGTAGGCTTCATGAGTGAGCTCGATGAATGCCCGTACCGTCTCCGGGTCGGAAACATCGCCGTAGCCCTCTTGCCCCCAGCAGAAGGGCGACCACTGCGCAAAAGGGCACACCCCATTCTGTGGCGTCTCGTGGAAGACGGTCGCTTTGCCCGATTCGTCCACGCATTGCCATGCAGCGTGATCGTCCTGGGGTCCATGCTCCGATGCCTGATCGTCGCTCGTCACCACGAGCATGCGACGATCAGGGTTGTCGCGGATCAGGTACCCGCCTGCGGCGCCGCTGGGCCAGTTGTATTCGTCATAGATCCAGAAGCGCATGCCGTGCTTCCTGGCCTCATCGACAGCCCAGCCGATGGCCTCGAACATTTCCTCGGACAGGTAATCGACCGGGAAACCGTACATGGGGTGGATGTAGAAATCGAAGATGCCTGCGTCCCTGAAGTCCCGTACCTGTCGGCGCACCTCGTCTTCCTCAAGCGGGGCGTTCCAGAACCACATGATGTGCGGACGGTAGTCGTCCCCAGGTGTGGCGAACTGCTCGATGAAGTCGTTGCTCAGGGGCATCTATCACCTCCTCTTTGTGCCCATCGATCTCCGCTCAGTCATTTTCGAATAATTCCGTCAGTATTGCCAACGTCGCTTCGACGATGCGCTCCAACGAGTCCGGCGCAAACTTGGCCCAGTAGGTGCAGTTGGCGTTGGTTTCGTGCCCCGGTCTTGCGCAGGCGCCGCTCGTGGGGAGGTAGCCGACGTATTGCGTGGACATGTGAGCGATGAAGGTGAGCTTCGCAGGCGACCTGGTCTTAATCTCCAATTGACCTTCCACGAACGGCTCGCCCGGCAGAGAAATGATAGCCATGTCGCCGATGCGGAAGACCTGGATTTCATACATGAATTGCGGCTCACGATTTCGGCAAAGCTCGATGCTTTTCGTCGATGCGGCATGAAACCATGTGGGATCTACTTCGCCGTTGTCTTGTAGTTTCAGCGTTGGGTGTTCGGCCAGAATGCGGTTGACCTGGTCTTGCCGATCGTTGGGAATATCGCGATACGCCAGAGGGACTTTTTCGAAACGCCAATCGATCGAATCAACGTCTGCAAAGCTCAGCGATTTGATGACGGCCTGTGTGGTGCCCGCCAATTCATTCCCCATGCGCACGTGGTCAGGCGTGAAGTTGGGCGTAAAGGCGGGCCATGGATTGACGTTGCCACAACATCCGTTGATGATCAGGGGCGGGCACGTCAAACTGTATAGATCTTTGACTTTTGCGCTCCACGTGCCAGGCCAGTCGGCGCAGACGGTATTTTTTTCCCGAGCAAACACGTTGACCGGATGACAGGTAAAGTGCAGCAGCATCGCGACCGGGTCACCCGCGGCCGATTGCGCGCACCACACACCCACCTGTGGGTCGGCAGGGCCTTCCATGTAAATGATGTCCGTCGGCCCCAGGGGTTTGGCGTCGCTGGTGAAGGGCCACGGCATGCAGATATTGCCGCCGCGCATCACGCCACGCCGATTAAAGGCTAGGTCGTCGCGAACGGCATGCCCCATGGCGACCTGCACTGGCGTTAACGCATTGTTCGCTTCTTGGATAGCGCGGATTGCGCTGGCGACGGCCTGCTTCGTATAAGCGGCTTCACTACCGGTGATGTGCTCCTGATCAGTTTTCAGGTCAAGCGGGAAATCCGGGTCGAGCATGAAGGCGCCACAACTCGGCGCCGAGTGATTCTGCAACGAATGCACCATCACGGCGTGG